>CAZMHE010000050.1:0-15724 GCA_964566015.1 uncultured Sangeribacter sp.
TTGCCGTTTTTGTCAATCCCCCATCCGTGGCCGTTCATCCCCGACACATACCCCGCTGATGATATATCAGCTTCTTTTTCACCTGATGAATCATCGCCTCCTACCGTAATACCTTTAGAAAACTTTATACGCTCAGCGGCTGTATCTTCACCGGTCTTACTTAAATATTGTTGGGAAACTCTCGCAAGAATCAGGTCTGACAACATCTCGACAAGACCTTCAACTGTATATCCGGCCTCACCAAGATTTACCTGAACTCCAAGGTCAACATTGACTCCACCTTTCTTCCCTGTAGGATACCAACCGTCACGGTCGGAAACCCAGAGATAGGCGGGAAGAGTATCACCGACAAGCGCAAACCATCCCGGACGCGGACGTGGGTAGGCCTCTTTCAGATCCTCCACCGTGGGGAACAATCCTTTCATGGCTCCCTTGATATTGACCGCATCGAGCCACCCTTTCACAGAAAGATTATGGCCTACGGTGAGCTGTCCGTTCACATGGGCATCCGCGCCGACATTTACGTTCCGGCTGATGCTCGCGTTCCCTTGAATATCAGTATCTCGTAGACTCATAATTAATCGTAAGATCAGTTCAAAAGTTTTTGAAAAGGTAAATCCAACCCCCTCAGGGTCAAAATTTTTGTATAGGCTCCAAGCTTCAGCGCGGGAGTAGAGGCGTCAGTTCTGAAGAAGGCTCCGGCTGATCTCCGCCATCGTCGTGGAGAGCTGATCCCCAAGACTCGCCAACACAAGCGAAGCCGTGCGGTAGACAGCCGCCTGATAGCACATCTCGGCAACATCAATTCCCCCGTCTTCGTCAATCTTCGGAACAGGGATATAGGTAGCTTGAGTGACTGTCGCTGTCTTGTCGCGGCAAGAATAAAACTCGAGCACCAACCCCTCGCTCCGTCGAACGATTGCCACTACAGGCTTTTCAGGATTGCCGCAGATGCCCTTGAAGCGTGAAGATTGCAGAGCATACTCCGGGTCCGTCTCCGATATAGCATCGAAGACAGTGCGGTGCCAGTCACTCATGCGGAAGGCGATCAGGCGCATGAAGTCATGAGGCAGTATGATGAAGCCCTTGCCGTCCTCACCCCAAAAGACATGGGAGCATTCTCGGGTAGGATTTTTGTTCCCGGGGCAAGCTTCAGCGCAGCCCGCAAAGTCATGACCGCTTTCGAGCAAAGCCGGAGGAGCCTCCATCTCAACGAGTCTCACCCCCTCCGCAAGTTTAGAGAAGATAATCTCGTCGAGAGTCAGCGTGTCAGAATCCCCCTCCATGAAGAGGGGATCATCCCCCCGGTTCATGTCGATAGCTACTCGCACAGCCTTCGCCATCTTGTCAGCCGCAACAATCATAGCCTACACGAACAGGAAGGTTATTCCATACTTGGCTGCACATTCCTGCACATCGGCTATTGTTCGGAGAGGAGACGGCTTCTCGCCGAAATGCTCCTGAAGGTACTGCTTCGCTACATCCTTGCAGCTCACCTCAATCACTTCAAGACCGCTCTCATTCTTCACGGCAGGTTTGTCTTCGGGTGCCTCGGCAGGTGTCGGTTTGTCTTCGGGTGTTTCCGCTGGTGTCGATTTGTCTTCGGTTGCATCTTCCTCTACAGGCTCAGTATCAGATGCGCCCCCAGCCTCCTTCTCAGCATCGGGAGTTCCCGCAGTTTTATCGTCAAGTGAGGGGTCGTCTTTGGGTGTTTTCTGAGCTTGTTTGTCTTCGGGTGTCTGTCTGTCTACGGGTGCAACTGAGGCCTGTCGGATAAGCTCGGTTACGGTATAAGCCTCCGGCTCGTTCTTTCCGATCTTCACCTCTCCCTGGAGGGGATACTTGCTTTTCAGGGTTATTGCCCCCTTCTTGAAGTCAGCACTCTTCTCGATTGCAAGCTGCACAATCGGATCGTCAGTAGTGTAGGTCGCGGGAGTCACTCCCTTCTTCGTCACCTGTCCCCCGGTAAAGGATACATGCACCTTAGTCTTCCCGAGAAAGAAGACTGTGTGCTTCTCCGTCAGGTGGAAGATGGCGTAGGTCTTTTTAAATCTCTTCATCGCTGTTTGAATTTTAATTCATAATGCATAATTCAAAATACGTTTGTCTACGGGTGTCCGTGATTATGAATTCCGTATGTCTTCGAGTGACCGTAATTGTGAATTCTGAATTATGCATTATGAATTGGATTGGGATTAGTTGGCTTTGATTTCTCCGATATACTCGCTCCAAGTCTTGTCCTTGTACTGCCAGCTCTGGCCGCAGACCGCACCCGGATCAATGCCGGGACAATCCACCATGAGAACGTATACCTTACCCTCGGTAGGATTCTTCGGAGCCTCAGCGTCTCCCCAGAGTTCGAAGGTGGTTTGTCCCTCGACTGAGCAATTACCCTCTCCGTCGATCCAGATGTGAGCGTTTCCTTTCAAGCCGAGAGCGTCCCATACAACGGTGCTCTCTCTCTTGGCCTCCTCGCCCTCGATGTTCTCGCTGCTCTTGTGCTCAGTGGAATATACATAATGCACAAGACCGTTGGAATAATTGATCACTGCGGCAGAGTTGCTCCAGCCAAGACGGTCAAGGCAGGGCTCCAGCTTGAACTCAAGGTCGCCGAAAATAGTGTGGATCACCGTCACTTCCCAACCAATCTTGTTTATCTTCACGGCAATCTGAACCTCAGGATGCTTTGAGAAATCAATAGTCTGGATATTCTCCACGAAGTTCTTACCGCAAAGGATGATTACAGACTTCGGCACGTCGTCGCCCGTGAAAATCATCTTGGCAAGGGCGATAAATTCCTCATAGGTCCACTTACCGGTCTTGTCGAGATGGCGGCGAATCTGCCAGCGCACGCCTTCGGTGGTGTAGATATACTGCGTGCCGATCTTTGTCTCCACGGGGAATTTCGAAGGTCGCCCTGCCCAGAGTGTACGGTTGCCGTCACACTTGAACTTCTTGATCTGCATCTGCGCGATGAGTGCCTTCCCGAACGGGATGTGCTTGCGCTGAGCCTCGAAATAATCACTCACGATGTTTGAGAAACCACGCTTCTGGCAATAGAGAAGATTCGGTGAGGGGACAATGAGATTCGGGGCTACATTCTTCTGAGTCTCATAGAGGGCATTGCCAAGAACGATGAGGGTAGTGCCGGCGGGGATTTCGGGAACGGTGCCGATGGCGTCCGTGTCATTGGCCTTCGGACCGTTTACGGCCATCACGATCGGTTCCTTGTCAACATCCGTGATGCCGGTGACGAAAAGCATGAGTTCCTTACCGGGTGTTAAAACCTTTCCTTTTGCGTCGTAGCCGTCGACACCCTTCACAAGCACCGTGGTGTAAGGTTGGAAAAGACCACGGTCAGCCTTCTCGAGCTTGAGCACGACATTCTCGTCGCCCTCACCGCCGATCTTGGCCGTCGTTGTGGCCATGCACCTCGGCTCGTCAAGCGCATAGTGCTCCACCTCCGGAGAAGTCACGCTCACACGCTTCGCCTTGAGCATAAGTTGCATCAGCGGGGTGTCGTCACTGTTGAATTGATAAAGTTCACGGTCAATATCACTCTCGATAAAATGACCGGGGCCGAGCCCTCCCGTCGCATCAGCGGCGGTGCTGACGGTAGTCGGAGCTCCGGGCACCTGAGTATTCAGTCCTCCCGTGCCCGGGGCTGTCGTTACGGTCTCAGTCGTTGTTGAGACCGGAGCATTTGTTAATTCGTCTGCCATGTTGTTAAAAATTAAAAGATTCCAAATTCAAATTCCAAATTACACATTCCACATTCCAAATTATCTTCGGTCTGTCTCTATCAGGCCGCCCGGCCTTATTCCTCCGGTGGCTGATGCAATCGCGCTCACTGTCAGGGCGGCTCCCTGTATCTGACAATTCCGCCCTCCGCTCCCGACGTTTGTCTCCGGGTGTGTCTTGGCAATCCTTATCACTAATCCCATATCCGGTCAGTCTGCCTCGCGTGCAAGGTCGAAGATAGATTTTGATTTGTTTCCGTTCTGGCTCGGTGTGCCGTTGCGTCCGTTCAGGGTCTGGAGGCCGTCTCCCTTCTTGCTCTTTTTGTACTTTTCGGTTATCTTGGTATTGCGGCCCGCCACTTTCCCCTCTTCGCGGGCCTCATCCACATCCCTGTCGTGACTGAGAGACTTCAGGATCATCTCTATCGTATCAGGAGAAATCTTGCCGAGGATGAAATCCCCGCAAATTCCTGAAAGTATTTCAACGGCCTTGTCCACCTCGGCATCGGTCTTGCCAGTCTGGACCATCCAATCCTCGATTGCCTTGATACTGGCAGGGAAATTGGCCTCATACTGGGTCTCATACTCCTTGTTCTTGGCAACCTTTGCGGCAAATTCCTTGTTAGCCTCCTCGATAGCCTCGAGTCTTGCCGGATCTTCTATAGCGGCACGTATATCTTCCTTGCCATAGATACGGATCAGGGATGCTACGGGATCCTTCCCGTCTTTCCACTCCATCATCAGTCTGGCCGATTTCGGATTGGAATGAAACATATTCGAGAAAGCCTCCTCATTTTTCTTCATCCGGGAATTTTCTTCCTCAAATTGGTCGTAATCGTCTGAAATCTGACCGAATATCTCTTCGTCATCTTCAAACTTCTTATCCGGGTATCTCTTGCGCATACGCTCAAGATGCTGGTCGCGTCTGCTACTAACAGGTTTATCCTCAGCCATATTCTTAAAGGTGTATTAAATCAGTCCAAAATCTGACGCAAATATAAATCCCCATTTCCTCATCTCGATTTTATCCGTTGTACTACCTTTCATAAATTTGTAATCAAGACAATTCCTCAATTCCTCGATGAAAAACTTCGGCTCAACAGTAGAATTCACCAATGAACGCAACGCCGACATCATGCGTGTCTTCCGCTCCTTAATCGCTACGGTCGATTCTGTAAACAATGATTCTATCTGCCGTCTTATAGCTGATTCACCATCGGCACGGTTCTGGGTCAGCGAACGTCGGGCGGCAATCGTCATTTCCGACATGAAGGCCGGTCGCTCACTCTCCTACATGACAGCCACCAAACAGGAAATGTTCCGCGAGATCTACCGCCGATACACTGAGCTCCGGGCTCTTCATCCCGAAAAGACCACCCTCAAATTAGTCTCGATCATCGTGCATCAGCCCGCACCGAAATTTTATCTCACTCCCCGTACCATAGGGGAATTCATACGCAGAATCAGACGTGGATACTACAAAAAGACAACAGACAATAGCCGCCATTCTCAAGGAAAATGACCGGCGCAACGAAATAATCTATGCTCGCTTCGACCCGATCACAGGGGAGGGGAGCACCGGTGATCGGATCCGGATCGAGATTCCCGACTTTATCATACCCGTTCAGTGGATCCCCGGATCCATGATGAAAATCGAATTCATACGCAGATTGGTCGAGGCAGGCTCAATTTCCAGGTTTCTTTCAGATGTGCTCGGGGTCACACCCAATCCGGCGGATAAATCTAAGGTCGTGAACCAGTTTATACGGATCCGCTTTCGTCACGACTTCCCATTCTGGTGTGCCACTCTCGTAAAGGTCAAGAGGAAGGGAGGTGGTGATGATGTTTTGTTCCGCTTATGGAATCCTCAGCGTCGCCTCGTCGAGATGTTTGAGAAGAGCCGGTTGGCCGGTGAGCCGATACGCATTATCATGCTGAAGGCTCGTCAGTGGGGAGGCTCAACCACCACACAGCTCTATATGGCTTGGCTTCAGTTCCTCCACCGCAAAGGTCTCAATTCCCTCATCATCGCTCATCAGGGAAGTGGTTCTGATGAAATCAAGGATATGTTCGACCGCATGATCGGTGATTACCCTGTCGAGATGCTTCACCCCCTCGGTGACAACTGGTCGGAGAATGAGCCTAAGATGGTAGGCGTCGGAAAATCCGGCTCAATTCATCGTGTGCCGCAACGCAACTGCAAGATTAAGATTGGCACGGCGGAGCGTCCCGACTCCTGCCGTGGCGGTGACTACAACCTTGTGCATCTTTCCGAGGTCGGCTTGTGGAAAAAGACGGAAGGCAAGTCTCCTGAAGATATTGTCCGCTCCGCCTGTTCCGGTATTCTCTACAGGCCTTACACGATGATTGTCTATGAGTCCACGGCCAATGGCACAGGCAATTTCTTTCATTCCGAATATCAGGCCGCCGCCAATCCTGACCCCGACGCAAAGGTAAAGTCCCAGTTCTCGCCCCTCTTCATCGCATGGTATGAGATTGAGCAGTATTCCCTCCCCTTCAAGTCCTTTGAGGAATTGAGAAAGTTCGCATATCAACTTTGGCAAAACCGCGAAAACCGTTCGGAAATGTCCGCGCGTGAGGAAAGCGGACGCTATCTGTGGTGGCTGTGGGAGAAGGGTGCCACTCTTGAGGCTATCAACTGGTATGTCCATGAGCGAGCCGGCAAAAACTCACACGCCGTCATGGCCTCCGAATATCCCTCTGATGATGTCGAGGCCTTCGTGCATTCCGGATCCATGGTGTTCGATAAGTATCTTGTCAAGGAGTTTGAGGGTGCCTGTTCCATTCCCCGCTTCACCGGTGAGGTCAACGGTGATGCCGATGAAGGTAAACTCGCACTCCGCAACCTCCGCTTCCGCGAAGATGGTCAGGCTAATTTCTGGATCTGGGCTAAGCCGGAGATCGACCCCGAAGTCAAGGTCACTGACCGTTACCTTGTCGTTGTCGATATTGGCGGACGCTCCAACAAAGCCGACTGGTCTGTCATTGCTGTGTTCGACCGTCTCAACATGATTGATGGCGACCGTCAGGCCATCGTTGCGCAATGGCGTGGCCACTGCGACATCGACCGTCTCGCGTGGCGTGCCGCCCAGATAGCGGCCTACTACGACAACGCCCTTCTCGTGATTGAGAGTAATACATTGGAAACCCACGACCGTGAGCGTCAGATAGAAGGTGGCGACCAGTCGCAATATATCCTCAATCAGATTTCCGACATCTATTCCAATCTCTATGCGCGCCGTCAGTCAGAAGATGAGATAAGGCAAGGTCTCCCTCGCAAATATGGCTTCCACACCAATGCGGCCACAAAGCCCATGATTATCACCACACTTATCAAGTGTGTCCGCGAACATCTCTACACCGAAAGGGATAAGCAGGTTCTCGACGAGTTCCTGACCTATGAAAGAAAACAGAATGGAGCCTACGGTGCGATTGTCGGCCGGCACGACGACCTTCTCATGACTCGCGCCATCGGCCTCCATATATCCCTCTACGAAATGGAAATGCCGAAGATTATCAAGGTCTCCGAAATGAGGCATAAAAAAAGAAGAGGCCCCGTCTCCGAAGCCTCCATCTGATTGTTTGTCTTTGGGTGTCCTTACGCCGCGGCCAGCATTGCCTGAGCCTTTCTCACGGCATCCATGTCCGCTCCCTGTTGAGCCTGTCTCAGGAGCTCCGGCGAGATTCCCTCCGGTGTCTCGCCGCGCTCGAGTTGCTCCTGCTGGCTCTTTATGCTCTGCAGGAGGCTGTCGGCAAATGGGAAGTCTCCATTCTCAAGGAGCTGCTGAAGCGAAATCTGTCCGAGTTCGAAAATCTTCATAAGGAAGTCATTCTGCATCGCCCTGAATGTCGGCGTCGCCGTGCTTTCAGTGATTGAAAGGTCAAACTCAACGTCGCTCAGTTTCTCAGGTTCATACACAGCCTGTTTCCCGGCTATGTTGCAGGTGCGACGGTCGTCATAATACTGCTGGATATTCTTCACATCCTTATAAGCTCCCTCCTTCACGAAGTCCGAGAAGGTCTCCAAGAGATCCAGGAGTGAAGTGGTGGCGTTCTGTGTCTGCTGGCTGTAGAGGCTCGCGCTCATACCCGAGAAGCCCGGCTTACCCTGTATGGCTCCGTTCACTCCCGATATATCCTCGAATAATTTGAGCTGCATGTTCAGTAGCTCCGGAATCCCGATCTGTGTGCAATTATTGGCCAACTGCTTCGGGAGCACACCGGATTTACTCGGCTTGAATACCACGATACCATCAGACCGGCTCCACTCCACCGCAATATCCTCCAGACTCATGTTGTCAGGTATGGCATCCTCCGGAATCATGAGCACACCCTTGGCCGACGTCTTCATGATAAAGTCATAGAGAAGTATCAACCGGTTCACATACCTCTGTTGGTCGATCACGTCAGCCACGAATGAATGTATCTCGCCGTCGATGAAGGGATAGGCCGCAAAGACATATGGGTGTTCCTTATGCTCGTAGGGCGACTCCCCTTCGTCCAGAATATCCCCGAAAGGAGTCAGGAAATAGTAATACCAATATGAATCGATAAACCATTCTGCCTTGATATAGGGTATCTCCTCCTCCGGTATTCCCAGTGCAAGCCCCTCACGTCGACGTTCCTCGTTCACCTTCGCCACTTCCTCCTCATAGTCCTCTATCTCGATCTTGAAGATCTCGCCGTTGTTCACGTCATGGCAACGGTAACGCGCCTTGCTCTCCTTGCGCCACACCTCGATCACCCGGCATAGGCTCGGATCATCCGGCACAAGGAAATCATAACGGTTCTCAAGCGGATGGCCGAATTGCTGATAAGCCATCCCGACGACATTCCGGTCCGAGGCATGGCTGTAGATCTCCCTCAGCCTCCTCTCCTCAGCGGCTGTGCGGGCATACTTGCTTACCAGCTCCCCGTAAGTCACGTCGTGGATCTCACCCAGGCAACTCACGTCCCATCCCCTGAAGTCCCTCATGTTCGGGTCAATGAAGAAATTGTTCGGCTGCACATAGTCAGTCCAGCAATCAAGCATGTTGTTGCGCCACCCATACCATTTGCGGTGCACCACAAACCCCGAGATCATGAACTCCTCGAAGCTCCGCGCATTGATCTTCCGCATCCGGTTGCGCTGCATGTTGTATTGGAGCACCGTCGTCATCGTCTCCCCATACTTCTGCTCGTCACGGTCGCGCGCCGTGCAGGTCGGCTCCTTGTCCTGGCTCTCATATACGCCCAAGACACTGCGCACCATCCTTCGGATGAGGTTATTCTTCAGCGGCAGGTTTCCCTGTCGACGAATTAGCTCCGACTCTTTGATATATCTCCCGTCGATACATACAAGATCATCCCACTGCTTGCCGTAGGTGTATTTCTTGTTGCGTTCCCTGTCGCGGCGGAATTTATCCATAAGCAACCAGTTGTGCTGAGCCTCCATCAGCACATCAAATGCCTTCTTCCCGCCACGGCGCATCTTCTGTTCCGCCACCGAGTCATACGTTTCCTTCGGTAAGACCCGGCTTACCCTGTGCAGTCTATTCATCTTTTTCATTGGTTGTTTCTATTTCTTGTTTTGCTCCGATCTTCTTCAGGAAAGCCTCCGGATCATGCATGGCTTCGACCATATCCCGACGCCTCTCGTTGAGCATCTTTTCAAATTGAGCTTTCTCCGCCGGATCCGTCTCCTCTTTGATAGCCGATGTCAATACCGAGATTCCGGGCTCGAATGCCTCGTAGATCTGGTAGCGCAGAAACCTCTCCGAATTCATGATCAGGTCAGCTTGCGCAGCCGCTCCGAGAATCCCTTTTTTCTTATCTTTCATGAAGCCATCATATTCATGCTTGGTGGTCTCAGCCTCATTCCTGTATTTGAAAAACTCGTTGTTGATCTTGCGGTAAGCCGTCCTCTCGTCCCCCGCTTTCACGACACGGTTCAGCAGAGGTGTGTTCTTCCATTCGAAATCACGCTTCCCGGCCGCCGTCTCCACTGTCTTCACTATCTCCGAAGGGAATGAGAACACACCCCCGAGATACCCTTTCAGTAAGTATTCAATCTTTGCCGGATTGAAGTCAATTGTTCCCTTCCTGTGGTCATTGCCACCTGTTTTGGAATTAACCCATCGTAAGGCTTCCACTAAACGATGGTCCGTGCTCTTGAATACTCTCAGATACTCCGGATCCCGCTTATTGAACTCAGTGGTGTTGGCTATCGGCAGCCCCGTCCAACCCTTGTTGAAAATATAGGCTTCCGTCACAGGCTTCAGTGCTGTCGGCACAAAAGGATGAACAATATCCACGAACTGGATACCATCACCGTTATTCTCAAAAATATTGCGCGCCCCGCCCTCAAGCACATCTATCGGCATAACCTGGCTCGCAAGCGTCATAAGCTGGAGCGTCAACTCCTCCTTCGTGTAATGCTCGTTCCCGGTAAGCACACCCGCGGCAAGCTCACCCAATCCATAGGAGAAGCGGTATTCTATCGGAAGCGGGATAGCCACATATTGTTTCCAGAACTTGACACAGACATTGTTCCTCCTCACATTGTCCGGAAGATTGAAGTAAGCGTTTTCGTCATCGTCATCATCCCCTCCAAACAGACTCATCAGCGCAAGATTCAGAAAAAGGATACCCATCCCTAAGCCGAAGAGGGTCAACGATGCCGGGATCGCTTTCCGCGGATTATGCTTGACACCGCTCAGATAATTCGTGACGCCCTGAATGCCGGCATTCCAGAAAGCGAAGCTCCATCTGCCAGCCCAGCTGATAGCCGCCCCGACATTCCCGAGCAATGTTTGGTTGGGAGCTCCGAAAAATTTACCACCGCTCCCTTTCTTGTTGAAATTGACCGTGATCTCCTTAGCATCCCAGATGCTTCGGTCAATGGTGCGTCCCATCTCGCGAGAGGTGACATATGCCGCAAAGCGTGCGCAGTTCTCCACACTACGGTTCACAATGTCGATTCCCATACCGATCGAGCCCCATGCGCTCCGCGCCACATTCCCCTGACGCTTGAGCTCCGCCGCGATCGTTTTCTTATACCGCTCTATATCCTTCACGCTCGTGTAGCCGGTCTCACCGCCGTTGAGCATGAACTCCTTGAACATCTTCTCATACTTGTCGTTCATGTCAAGTGTGCCGTTCTCCCATTTGCGGAAAAGCATTCCCATCGAGTAGAGCCGTTTCTTCCTGAGGCCATGTTCCAATCCGAATGTGCGTCTCGGCGAGAACGGCGAGAACTTTCCGCAATTATTGCGGAATTGCAGGGCATACCTCGGGTCCTCCTTCACCCAAACCTGAGTATTGGAATAGATCATGTCGCGCGTAAAGTTACTCATCACGAAATCCGGATTCCTCGTCGTGTACAGCGCGCTCAACTCACGGTTCACGATAGAGCCGAAATTCTTCATCGATACCTCAATCCCCTTCGCGTCAGTGTCCGGATTCGTCAGTCCGTTGAGTGCCTGTGCCGCACGCGGATTGCCGTTGATGGTCAGAACATACGTCCGTCCGTTGCGCTGCACAAGCACCTGATGCTCCCGTAGGTTATTCTTCATCACCTTGAAGGGAATGTGGCGCGCGTCGCGACCCCTCTTGTATTTGTCCGGCTCCTTGGCCTTGAGCTTCTCCATATTCTCCTCAAACTTCGAGATCTCCGCGGCAACCTCCCCGGGACTCATTCCCTCGTCAAGATTGGCGAAGACAGGAGTCCACTCGTCCGTGACATCGTCATACCTCATCCAGAGCTCGCTTACGCTCACAAGGTCACTCGGATTCTCAAGCACGAAATTCAGGAAACGCTGCTTCATCACATTGCGGTTCCCCTGACGGATCGCATCGTCGGCCATCTTAGCCATGGTTGCAATCGGATCGTCGGCCTTGCTCCGGCGGCCACCGGACTTCTTGAACACATTCCCCATCAGCGGGCTGTCATTCCCGGTCAGATACCCATACTCCTCGTTGCTCAGCTTCTCATCCCAGCCACGGAGCGGAATGTAATAATCATACATATCGAGCACCTTATTGAAGGTATCCTCACTGATGAGTCCCGACACATAGATCTTCTCCAATGTAGCCGTGGTCGCGCTTTTGGTCTCTTTCCATAGCTTGTCGATCAGAAGAGAGTCATGATCTCTCTCATAATCGTCAACCATCTGTTGGGCCGCCAACTCCGCCTTCTTCCAGTCTTTCTCTCCGGTCAGGCCGCAGAGTCCCGCGAAATCCCTATTGGTCACCTCCGGTTTTTCACCAGGCTTGAGTTTCTTATTGCGGGCGATCGCCTCGTTGCGCATATACTCGTTGCGCTCAAGGCCATGCTTGGCCATCATGTAGTCCGTCAGAGCCCTCCGCTCCTCGCCACTATTGCCGCAAATATCGTGAATGGTTTCCAACAGAGGCTTCATGAACTGCGAGAAATACTCATGCTGCTCGGTGTTGTTGGTGCTACTCATACGGTTCTCAAAGAGATAGGCGTTCTTGTATCCAGCAACCTCCTTGATATGGAAATCCTTCCGCTTCGATTCGTCTCCCCCGGTGAGTACAGCCTCATAGAGAGTCTTCAGCCCGAGCATAGAGTCCTGCATAGCCTCACGGAACTGCCACTTCCCTGTGGCGAGCGTATTCTCGTAGAAATCCGTGGCCAGCACTCTGTCATGCGGCGTGAAGTCACCGTCTCGGAAAAGAATCCCATCAGCCGCCATGTCCGCAGCCTCTTGTCTGCCTTCATGAGAGAGTTTATCTCCGGATGTCTGTTTGTCTCCGGGTGAGGCGGTGTCTCTGTTTTTGTCCAAGCCCTGAGCTTCAGCGAAGTTTCCCACACCAAGCTCATACTCCTTCGCCACCTTCTCGGCCACACCGAGGAAATGCGAATAGAGCCCCGGGCTCTGCAGATTCCTCCAACTCATCCAAAGCACATACCTCAGCTCATTGTCCGTGATCGTCATGTTTGCACTGAACCCGCAATTCATCAGGAACTGCATGAAAAGATTCTTGATCTTGTCCCACCATGAAGCCCGTGTGTTCTCAAAATCCGTTTCTTCTGCAAGTTGAGCCAGATATTCCTCAGTCGCCACACGTCGGTTCCACCCGTTCTTTATAGCCAGCGCATCAATCCTCTCCTTGATACCGTTCTCAGCATGGTCATAGACCGCATCGAGGAAAGCGTCAAACTTCTCCCCGAACATCTTGCGAAGCCCATGATGAGCCACACCCTCATGAAGAACCGTGGCCTCAATATCCTCGATACTCTTATGATTGCCGAGGATAATGGTGATCTTCCTTTTCGTGGTGTCATACCATCCCTTAGCCTTGCTCTTCCTTTCATTATTCCGGTCAGCATGAGAACCACCCCCGAGTCCCTGAGCAGATCCATGCCCGCGCCCGAGATCGGCCTTAGCCCCGTGTCCCTGATTGTTGTCTGAACGAAGTGAAGACCCATCCTCGACAATCTCGATGTCGAGTCCAAGTTGCTTTGCCAACTCCTCGACACGTCCGCGCATATACTTACGCATCCGCTCCGCATACTGCCTCTGCTTCTTGAGCGAGCGAAGACTCTCACCCCAGGCACGGCTCCACGGATCATTCTCAAAAGAAACCTCAGCATCCGTATAAGCCCCGCGCCCGTCACGCCGTAGCTCTACTTCTTCTCTTCCTCTTTCAGACTCTCCTCCAGAATCTTTTGCATTTCCTCTGCCGCCTTTATGTTGAATCTGGTGAAGTGCCTCTTCTTCTTCTCTTTCTTCTCCATTTGATGAAGTTTGATTATGCTTGTCAAATGTAGTCAATTTATTCGTAATATCAGCTTCTGTGAGATCATTTTTCTGTCGGCCTGATGATTCTTCACCTAAGATAGGTGGATTCTCAAAATTTTCCACTATCTTTGCAACATTATCAAGGTCCAGACCGATTCTGGTAGCCTCTGCGGGATTTATTCGCAGACTATCAATTAGGTTTAGGACCTTTTCTTTTTGATCAATACGTATAGCAATTCCGTCTTGAATCCATTTTATCCATTCGTGGTTCTGTTTTGGAAAAAGTCCTGATATACTATTGATTTCCAGTCCATCTCTCTTGAATCCAA
Source organism: uncultured Sangeribacter sp. (assembly GCA_964566015.1). Classification (GTDB taxonomy): domain Bacteria; phylum Bacteroidota; class Bacteroidia; order Bacteroidales; family Muribaculaceae; genus Lepagella. The sequence goes on from CAZMHE010000050.1 coordinate 13,837, forward strand.
GAGTTATGCCAACAAGAAAATGCTTACCCTCTCTTTCCAAAGAAATAATCAGATTTTTCACATTTTCCTTGCTATATCGGAATATGGCAAGTGGTCTCTGAATCGCGTTGACCAAATCTTGAACATCAGCAGAATCGAAAGGATGATTAGATTGTTGTGACTTTTTCTCGAGAAGAGACTTGCGCATCGAAATTGGGAGATACGGGAAACCGGCACTCAAAAGATAACTTGAGGGCATTCCAAGCTCAAACCTGAATCGGTCATCAAGCTCTCCGGCCTCAAACCTTTTAAGATCTTCGTTAAATTTCTCATTAATCTTCTCCACGTCTTCTTCCGGGTCGCGGAAGTACTCTTCCTCCGACTCGCGGATCATACCGTAGTCCGATGCCGACATATGGCCTCCACCGTGTCGGCTGTCTATGCTCATAGCGTCAAGCATATGGAGTGAGCCTCCGCTCATGCTGGAAATAGCTCTACCGAGAGCACTGATCTCATTGCCGACAATCTTAACGTTGCCATAAGGAATCACAACCGACGCTCCGTAATGAACTCCCATGCGCACCATCTCATCGGCCAGTTCCTTCGTATCCGCCCCGTAATTCTCAAAACGGGTGTGGAGGTTTCCGATGATGGTGTTGTTACGTGCCAGCAGCAGATAATTAATCTTATTGCCGGTGCCGAGACGCTTCTCCGAAACAAACCGCGCCACATCATCCGAGCCACTGATCTTCGTAAGATTCGAGACATCCTTACCCTCCTCTGTGCGGTTCTGCCTGTCCTGTTTGATCACCGTATGGCTCCTTTCCTCACGCTGTTGCGAATCAACCCTGTGTTCCTTGTTATAATCAGTGCCGAAGACAGAATACTTTCCGGAGGTGACATCGATGATGATGCAGTCGGCAAGCTTGTCAGAGCCCACCATCTCCTTCATCTTCGCCGCGATCTTGCGGTCGGCAACACTTGGTTTAAGGTTGCCCGTCGGGTGATTGTGTACAAAGTAGACCTTGTCAGCTCCGTAGGCATCCAGAGCACCGCGTATTGCCGTGAAATCAACAAGCGTCTCGACCGGACCACCCATGCCGATATGCACGATCACAGGCTTCCCATCCTTCACAAGCACTACAAATGCGTTCTCAATCGAATAATCCTCGAGGTTACGGAAAATGTAGGCAATATCATCTACACTCTCGATCCTCTCCTTGCCGGTGAAATTAAACTCATGAGTCTCGCTGAACTGCCGCTCCACATAGCAGAACTCACCCGGCTCAAGCTTGCGCAGTTTTCTCTTCCGGGTCTCACGGTCTTCTTTTTCACCCTTATCCTCAGTCGGCTGAACCCTCTCGAATCCAATCCGCTCACCCGAAGCTGTCACAAGCTCCTCCTTGCCGGATTCCGATGAAGTTTTCTTCCCGGATTGCGGGTCTGACATCTCTTCTCCCTTACGCTTGGACGATTCAGAAGAGGGCAGAGGAATATCCTCGTTGAGCCGCAGTTGAGCCATAACACGCGCCGCCATGTCGCGTGCCATATTTTCCGCGTCGCTTTGGGTGTTACCCTCTTCAAGATAGAAAAGCTGAAGATGATTCCTCAACTCCTCCGAGGCACCCTCGATCTCCTCGAACATCCGCGAGAAGATCTCGTCACGCAGTTCCGGACGCAACTCCGCATATTGGCGGTAGCGAGCGGCAATCTCGCTTCCCCGGTCAAGGAAATCGTCAATATGCCGGTTAGCCTCGTCGGTGCGCCTGTCGGCCTCCTCCTGAATGCGCTTATCCTCGGCGGAAATCTCCTCCTTGCCATCCTCCGAAAAATCAAAAAGGCTCGGACTCTCAATCATCACGCGCTTAGGTGCCGGCTTCCCCCCGTCGATATTATCGAAAAGCGAGGG
>CAZMHE010000051.1:0-15596 GCA_964566015.1 uncultured Sangeribacter sp.
ATGGTTAATATTATGGTTAATTAATAAGTATTTTTCTGTCTTAAGGTTTAGTCACCCGGAGGCGACCGGAAGTCTTCAGGAATTTACTTCACCATGTCCATGAACACTTTCGAGGGCTTGAAGGCCGGGATGTTGTGTTCCGGAATACGGATTGAGGTGTTTGCGGTGATGTTGCGCGCTGTTTTCTCCTTGCGCGTCTTGATGATAAAACTTCCGAAGCCGCGAAGATAGACGTTGTCGCCACCTATCATTGCGTCTTTCACTACTTCCATGAAATTCTCCACTGTTGCCAACACGGCCGCTTTCTCAAGCCCGGTGGCGCGGGAAATCTCGTTTACTATCTCAGCTTTTGTCATTTTCCGATAAAAGTTTTTCCTTTTATTGTCTATAACCCAAATAGTTGAACGGTTTAAGCGCGACATGCGCCGACTTCGTCCACTATTTGGCGGTGCAAATATCGTAATTTTTTTTCAATCCGTAAACAGTTATCACCCAAAAAACCACATTTTCCACCGAATAAGTCTATGTATCGGGATTCCTTATAACGTGATTACGGTTGGGTAAGACACACGCCGTCGAGGCCGGAGAGGCGTCCGATAACCTCTTCCGACGTGTCTGACCGGAACCTCAGACGCATGGTGCAGGTGTTGTCAAACTCGCGGCTCACTGTCTCGAGACCCATCCCTTTGACTACCTTCATGACCCCATCGGCAGCCATATAAGGGAAAGTGACGATAACCTCATCCATCTCGTGCATCTCCCGCACACCCCCATCCTCGATGGCGAGCCGGGCAGCCTCACGATAAGCGGCTATCAGACCCGGGGTGCCGAGCTTGATACCTCCGAAATACCTTACGACAATCACCACGACATTGGTGATTCCGGCACTGTTAATCTGGCCGAGAATCGGTTTCCCGGCCGTTCCGGATGGCTCTCCGTTGTCGTTGAGCTGCCATTCCTTCCTCTCGGGACCGATCATATAGGCCCAGCATACGTGGCGGGCGTCGTGATATTCATTCTGATATTCCTTAATGTATTCACGAGCTGACTCGGCATCTTCCACCGTTATTGCGAATGAAAGAAAGCGGCTCATCTTCTCGGTCACTTTCCCCTCGCCGTCATGAAGGAGGGTCAGATACATCAGCCGAAATAGTTGGTCAGTTTACCCTGAGCGTCTTTTGAATAGCACAACATTCCGGAGGCAACTTCAGCCGCCTTGGCCTCTCCGCACGCTGTCTTCACGATCTCGAGTGCCCAGATCAAGGCATTCGCCGGACCGTTGCCAAGAACGAATTTACCGTCTGCCACCACGGGAGCGTCTACTACCTCGGCTCCCACGAGCATCTCCTCAAAACCGGGATAGCATGTAGCTTTGACTCCCTTGAGGAGTCCAAGCTGACCGAGAACCACTGCCGGAGCGGCACAGATGGCAGCTATATGCCCGTCGCCTTCACCGGCCTGTTTGCGGAGTAATCCCTGAAGGGGTGCGAAATCATAGAGATTGGAGGCACCCGGCATACCACCCGGAAGCACGAGCCACGCGGCGCGGGTGAATAAGGTGTTATCAAACAGTACGTCGGCATTGACCGTGACACCATGCGCACCTTTTACCTGCAAAGCGGAAGTAATCGACACGGTCTTCACATCAAGACCACCCCTTCTCATGACATCGATTGCCGTCAAGGCCTCGATCTCCTCAAACCCTTCGGCGAGAAATACGAATGATTCCATATATCTTTATTATTTTATTCAGAAATTTTTTTCAAATATAGACATTTTTATTGAATCGCGTTAACTTTGCACTTAATATTCCGTTTAATTTTTATGAAACCACGATTTTTACAGGCCGTAATACTTCTCTCTCTCATCATCGGGGCAGCCTGCACCCGCTCCAAATACCGCACTTCCGACGGTATGATCTGGAACACTACATATCATATCACGTATGAGGGCACTCCCGAACTTGAAGACTCCATCATGAGTGTGCTCAACAATATCGGGAAAAGTCTCAACGTCTTTGACTCTACCTCCCTCGTAAGCCGTGCAAATCTTACTGACACTATTGTTGTCGATAATAATTTCATAAGTGTCTACAACACATCGCGCTCCATCAAGGCAAGGTCAAACGGCATGTTCGACCCCACCCTCTCTCCCCTCATCGACGCCTGGGGCTTCGGCCGCGGACACACCCCGACTGCCGATACTGCACGGATTGCTGAGATTCTCCCATATGTCGGTCTTTGGAAAACCTGGCTCAGTGGAGACACCCTGATAAAGGAGGACCCTCGCATAAGCTTCAATTTCTCTGCGGTTGCCAAAGGGTATGCCTGCGACGAAGTGGCGGCGATGTTCAAACGCAACCGTGTATCAAATTACCTTGTGGAGATCGGCGGTGAGATTGCCCTCGGAGGAGTCTCCCCACAGTCTGATCTCTGGAAAATCTCCATTGACCGCCCGGTGGCCGGTGATTCCTCAGTCAATCATGATTCGGCGGCTGTTATCCGCGTCACCGATGCCGGCATAGCGACTTCGGGCAACTACAGAAATTTCCGTCGCGAGGGTGGACACACTCTCGGTCACACCATCTCTCCGGAAACAGGGCGACCGGTCACTACAGATGTGATCAGTGCGACAATCATAGCCCCCAACGCCATGATGGCCGATGCTACGGCCACAGCCTGCATGGCTGCGGGTAGCGAAGTGGCCAAAGCCTTGATCAATGAGATGAACTATGAGGCTTTCCTGATTCTCGCCGACTCAACCGTCTGGACCACCCCGGGAATCGCCCGGCTACTTCAATGATAGGTTATTAGGTTATAGGGTTATAAGGTTATTAGATTATACGGTTATGAACATATCCAGCTCACTGAAACGAACTTCATTCGTCATTGCTTTCCTCATCACATTCCTTCCCCTCGCAGCCCGCGAGAAAATCGGCCTCGTCCTAAGCGGTGGTGGCGCCAAAGGTATCGCCCACGTCGGAGTGATTAAGGCTCTTGAGGAAAACGGCATACCGTTCGATTGCGTTGCCGGCACATCCATGGGTTCTATCGTCGGCAGTCTATATGCCTGCGGTTGGTCGCCCGAGGAGATGATGGAACTGTTCACGTCAAAGGGTTTCTCCTACTGGAGCACGGGCACGATTGACCGTAGTCTCGAATATTATTTCACCACACCCCCCAACACTCCGGAATGGGTATCGGTCAATCTCAATTTCCGCGACTCCACCAACAACATCGCTTCGCAGATCATCCCCTCATCTCTCATCAACCCGATTCCGATGAATCTGGAGTTTCTCGAACTCTATTCAAAATATACGGAGCAATGCAAGGGTAATTTCAACAATCTTTTCGTTCCTTTCCGATGTGTCACAAGCGACATCTACCACAAGCATAAGATTGTATGCAGCAAAGGTTCGTTAGGCGACGCGGTGAGGGCTTCAATGTCATTTCCCCTCGTCTTCAAACCGATTGAGATGGATGGGGTTCTTGTCTACGACGGCGGTATCTACGACAATTTTCCGGTTGACGTGATGCGCAACGATTTCCACCCCGATTTCATAATTGGTGTCTCCGTATCTGCTCCCGACACCAAACCGATCCGCAATGATATCTACAGCCAGTTGGAGGATATGATTATCCAGAACAACAACTACTCCCTTCCTGCGAAAGAGGGTGTCAAGATACAGGTGCCGGTGCTCAATTTCGGAGTGCTCGACTTCGGACAGGCCGATGAAATCTACTCTATCGGCTACAAGACCGGTCTCGCGATGGTAGACTCGATCAAGAAGAGGATCTCGGTGTCGGTGAGTCCAGAGACCGTTGCTGAAAGACGCAGAAGCTTTGCCGCCAAGACGCCCGTCGTCACCTTTGACTCTGTCTCCGTCACGGGAGCCTCACCGAGTCAGGCCCGTTTCCTCAAGTTCCTATTTGAGGGTGACCAGAAGAGAGATCCGCACCCTATCACCATGCAGGATGTATCGGATGCGTATTATCGCGCAGTCACCGACGGCAAACTTTCCGACCTTCTTCCTCAGGCAAAATTCGGTAAAGACGGACACAACACACTTCTTCTCAATGCTACTGTCAAGAATCCTTGGTCAGTGGGTTTAGGTGGCTGGATCACATCGTCCACCAATAGTATGCTCTATCTCACCTTCGGCTACCACACACTGAATTTCAACAGCCTTGATGTGGATCTGAGTGCATGGGTGGGTCAGTCTTACTGCGCAGCATCAATGAGTGCCAAATTCGCTCTTCGTTCGTCACTCCCCTCTTACATGCAACTCGAGGGTGTAGTGTCCCGCCAGAAATACTATGACTCTCAGCTACTCTTCTACGAAACCTCGACCCCGTCATTCATCAACGATGTGGAAAGCTATTTCCGCCTCAACTATTGCTTTGCAATAGGCAGGCAGGGAAAAGGCTTCGCCAATATTGCCTACGGTTGGGAGAGCGATGCTTATTTCCCCTATAAGTCTGACATCAATGCTGACCCGACCAAAGATAAAAGCCGCTACCGTATAGCAGCTTTCAAGGCCGGTGTTGAATTCAACACCTTGAACGACCAGATGTATCCCTCCACCGGTAAGGAATGGAAAGCCAACGTGCTTATATCGCACGAAGATCATACTTTCCTCCCGGAGGGCAACAAAACTCTCCAGACACCCTGGAAAGGTGAGTTCCGGGGCTCCGTGGAATTGCTGTGGCGTCATTTCTTCCCGCTTCACAGGAATTTCAAGTTGGGCGGATTCTTCAACGGACTCGCCACAATCCAGCATCTCAACCAGAACTATACCGCCACCAAGATACATGCTGCGCCCTTCGCGCCAACACCCACGACGAAAAACTATTTCAACGTGGCATTCCGCAGCGACAATTACGCGGCCATCGGTGCGATACCGGTATGGACACCCTTTACACGCGCTCAGCTCCGCGGAGATTTCTATTTCTATACTCCGGTGCGCGGAGTGAAGGAGGGACCCGATTCCAGACCCTATTACGACGGCTGGTTCCGTAAGCCGCAGTTCATCGGGGAAGTGGCAGCTGTCTATAATTTCCCGTTCGCCTCCCTCTCGGTCTATGCGAATTATCTCAGTTCACCCTCCCACAACTGGAACTTCGGCATCAACCTCGGCCTCTTCTTCCAGGCTCCCCGCCTCCTCCGCTGATCCCAACCGGGAAGTACCGCGCCCCCGCGGTACACGTCGACAACGGAACGGCGCGAGGGCGCGCCTACTCCCTGTCAGGATGCCATCCCCTACAATTGAATCTTCATTTGATAACAGGTTGATATTTCTCAACGATGTAGAGGTCTATCAAGGGATAACCTGACGATATTTCCGCTATGACTTCCTTGACGTCGCTCCAAACCAATCCACCTAACCCGGCACCGATTGTCGGCATTGCAATTTCTCGGACTCCGTCAACCGTTGCCAATTCAAACATTCTGGAGACAGACTCCCGGATATATTCAATCTTGGCCTTTGTGCGCCATGACACTTGCGTTGCAAGATTATAGATATGCCCTTTGCCATAGTCATAATCGAACACATCTCCAGGCTTATAACTATCACTCTTGCAAAGGGCCTTGTATTCCTTATACATTTCCGGGAATTTCTCCCTGAATTGCAACGCAATCCCCTTACCCATAGCACCGGCGCAGTTGCAACCATGAGCATAACTGGAGACACCCTCAATCCCGAAAATATCCCCCTCCGGTATTATCTTCAACATGTCTTGCTATTACAGTGGTTAGCGGAGGCGGACGAGGTTGCCGTCGTCGAAGCCGGTGGTGATGATGCGCGCTCCGAAGAAGTTATCGATGGCTTCATTGCCGGAGGCGAGGATCTCTTTCATCGCTTCCACTTCCTTTGAGAGGAATGTCTCCCAGTCTACCGACTCATAGGGCTCACCTGTCAACATGAGATACGAATCTTCCATCGGCTCACCGCACGCCCAGTCCTCATCTTCATCATCATATTCATCAGAAGCATAAAGATAGGCCGCATAACCCCCGTCAGTCTCAAACAGACCGACGTTCACTGCAATCACATCATTTGAAAGAGTCTTCGTGGCTGCTATCTTCTGAAGCCACTCCTCCATTTTGTTTTTCAAGTTTTCCATTTTTCTATTGATAGTTAATTTTGTAGGGACATCGCGTGCGATGTCCGCAATATCATTATTGTGAAAATATTACAACGACAATGCAAAAACGGCACGGGGCGCGCCTACTCACGGTCACAATGCCATGTGGACATCGCACAAGATATCCCTACGATAACCATATAACGGCCAAATAACCTCATAACCCTATAACCTTATAAACATAGAGTTGCGCAAGCGCAACTCTAATTACTGAATTATGTATGAATCTTTGAAACCGAGGAAGTAGAGCACCCCGTCTATGCCGATCGTGGATATGCTCTGTCCCGCTTCAGCCTTGACCTTCGGTTTGGCATGGAATGCGATACCGAGTCCTGCTTCCGAAAGCATCGGCAAGTCGTTGGCACCATCACCTACGGCTATCGTCTGGGCAATGTTGATATTCTCGACCTGAGCCAACAGCCGGAGAAGTTCCTTCTTGCGGCGTCCGTCTACGATGTCTCCGAGATAACGGCCGGTCAGTTTACCGTCTTCCCCAATCTCAAGGTCATTGGCATAAACATAGTCGAAATTATACTTCTGCTTGAGGTAATTGCCGAAATACGTGAAACCGCCTGAAAGTATCGCTGTCTTGTAGCCACTGCGCTTGAGCACGGTCATCAATCTGTCCACACCCTCCGTGATGGGGAGATTCTCGGCAATTTCCTTCATCACCGAAGCATCCAATCCTTTAAGCAGGGCAACCCGGCGGGTGAAACTTTCCTGAAAATCTATCTCGCCTCGCATGGCTGATTCGGTGATTCTCCTTACCTCCTCTCCGACACCGGCACGATCGGCGAGCTCGTCGATCACCTCCGTACGGATAAGTGTGGAGTCCATATCAAAGCAAATGAGACGACGCGAGCGACGATAGATGGTATCCTCCTGAAGGGAGATGTCAAATCCGAGGCTCTGGGAAAGGCGCATGAAAGACTCCTGCATGGCAACGCGGTCTTTCGGTGTGCCACGCACCGAGAACTCGACGCAGGCCTTCGATTTCGGCTGCTCCTCCTCGTCAAGGGGGATACGGCCCGTCAGTCGGCGTATTGCATCGATATTGAGACCCTGTTCGGCTATGATACGGGTAGTCTCCGAGATCTGACGCGCTGTGATCGTGCGTCCGAGGATAGTGATGATATAGCGGTTCTTACCCTGACGACCGACCCAGCTTGTGTATTCCTCTTCCGGCACGATCGAGAAATCGACCTGCACCTTCAGCTCCCTTGTCTTGAAGAGGAGCTCCTTGAGAATCTCACCGGAGCGTCGGGAATCCGTCTTGAAGAGGATTCCCAACGACAGGGTGTGATGGATGTCGGCCTGGCCGATGTCGAGCACCTGTGCGTCATGACGGGCAAGAATCTCCGTCAGGGCTGTGGTCAGACCGGCCTGGTCTGTGCCGGAAATATTTATCAGGATGAGCTCCCTCTTGGGAGCCTCCTGCATATTATCTGTCTCCGGCATCAATTCTCAGTCTTGTCAAGAAGTGCGATCTTTGCCTGTATCTCCTTGATTTCCTCGCGAATCTTCTCAATCTTACGCTCGAAATCCTTCAACATACTGTTGCCGGCACTGCTCTTAACCGTGAAGAAGCCGAGATTATTCTGAATGGTCTTGATATCGTTCTCGCGGCTCTCGATCGCCCTCATGAGACGCTCGCGCTCACGGCTGATACCGCCGCGGTCACCCTCCATCTTCTTCACCTCACCTTCGAAGCGGCGCATGCGACGACCGCTCTCGCGGGCATCGAATGCAGCGAAGAGACGCTTCAGCTCGGCACGGTATGCCTCGTTGACCTCCTCCTTCTGCTTGAAGGGTACATGTCCGGTGTTCTGCCACTCATCCTGAAGCTCACGGATAGTGCCTATTACTTCACGGCGATCGCTATCCTCCGGAATGGCGCGGAGTTTCTCTATGATGGCCTGCTTGGCCTTGAGGTTCTCATTCTCCCCTGCTCTTTGGGCTCCGAGGAATTTGCGGCGGACAGCCTGGAATTTGTCGATGGCGTCGCAGAAACGCTTCCAGACCTCGTCGCCCTGACGCCGGCGGACAACACCGATCGTGCGCCATTCAGCCTGAAGAGCCTGAAGTTCCTCGTAAGCCTTGCGCTCCTCGGCGCGGGGAAGGAGAGCCTCGGCCTTCTCGCAAAGAGCCTCCTTCTTGGCAAGGTTATCTTTCAGCTCATCTTTGGTCTTCTTGAAATACTCGGCCTTCGCTGCGAAGAAGACATCGCATGCCTTGCGGAAACGGGCGAAGAGCGCGCTGTTGCTCTTGCGGGGAGCGAAGCCGATCTCCTTGTATTCCTTCTGCATCTCGAGCACCTCCTTGGTCTTGGCATCCCAGTCGGTGAAACTCTTGAGTGACTCAGTATCTATAGCCTCGGCTTTCTCACAAAGGAGAGTCTTGGCATTCTCATTTTCAGCCTCCTCGGCCTTGCGGGCTTGGAAGAAATCCTGATGACGCTTATTGACCGTAGTTGAAGCCTCCTTGAATTCGTTCCATATCTCCTCACGCACCTCCTTGGCTACGGGGCCTACCTCGCGCCACTGGTCGTGAAGATCCTGAAGACGACGGAAAGCCTCGATTACATCCTCAAGTTCGGTAAGTTCCTTGGCCTTGGCCACGAGACCCTGCTTGATCTCGAGATTTTTCTTGAAGTCGAGGTCACGGAGCTCCTTGTTCATCTTGAGGCGGTCATAGAACTGCTCCACGGTGACGTTGTAGCTCTTCCAGAGATCGTTGTCATTGGCAGCAGGCACCTCTCCTACAGCCTTGAAGGCAGCCTGAAGCTCCTGAAATTTCGGGAAGTGGAGATTGATGCTGTCAATATCCTCAACTATCCCTTTGAGTTCGCTCAGGATGCGCTCGCGCTCGGCGAGATTCTTGCGTTTCTCCTCCTCCTTGGCCTCAAGATATGCGGCGCGACGCTCACGGAAGTCGGCAAGGAGAGCCTTTATCTCCGGCTCGAAAGGATCCGGCTCGCTTGAATAAGTCTCGGGAGTGTTTCCGGCCTCGATATAAGCCTCGAGACGGGCCGTGGCCTCACGGTTGAGCAGAGAGTAGTAAGCTTGCTTGACTGCGGCCACCTCCTTGTGGGCCTCAAGATTGCCGGATGCGAGAATCTCCTTGAGGGTTGCGGCCATCTCCTCGCGCGTCATGTTGTGATAATCGGGAGTATCGGCGTTCTCACTGTCTGTGGCGTTCTCCACAGCATCGGCAACCTCGGCTATATCCTGTGAGGGTGATGTCTTGATGACACATGCTTCTGTTGCGTCACATTCATTTGTTTCGGCAGCCACGGGAGCAGCGGCCTCGTCGGGGGTCAGATCGGCGGCCGGGGCCGTCATCTTGTCAAGCTCGTTCATTATGTTGGGTGTTAGAAAAATATCTTTGGGTTATGCTCATTTCTTCTCGGGGGCGGCAAGCACCTTTGTCGAGATTATACGGATGTCTTCCTTGGGGCGGTCGCGGCCATCGGTCTCGGCTTTCTGGATCTTCTCTACCGTGTCCATCCCTTTCAGCACCTCGCCGAAGACGCTGTATTGTCCGTCGAGATGTGGAGTGCCTCCCTGTTCGATGTATGCCTCCTTCATGTTTGCCGGCATCTCCGGAGCCTTCACATTCTCCTCAGTCTCCTTGATGAGTTGCTGGCGGAGAGCCTCGAGACCGTCATGGTCGCCACGCGCCTGCATGGCCTGGATAGAATCGCGGTGCTCCATGGCGAGACGCTGGAAATATGCCTGCATCTCCTGTCCGGCCTTCGACTCCGCCATGCTCTCGAGCTGGCGTTCGGAATATTTCTTGCCGGTCACCACATAGAACTGAGAACCGGAAGAGCGGCGCTCCGGGTTGACATTATCACCTGTGCGGGCGGCTGCGAGAGCTCCGTATTTATGGAAATGACGGGGATAATCGATTTCAGCCTCAATCGTATAACCGGGATTGCCGGCCCCGAGAGCTGCTCCTGCGGAGGCATCTTTTGAGGTAGGGTCGCCTGTCTGCACCATGAAACCGTCGATGACGCGGTGGAAAAGCACCCCGTCATAAAACCCTTCACCCACAAGCTTCAGGAAGTTGTCGCGGTGAAGAGGTGTGTCGTTATAGAGTTCCACGACGATGTCGCCGAGAGTTGTCTTGATCTCAACCACGGCATCGCCGGGATTGACTGGTGTAATATCTGCCATATCTTGTGCGGAGGCGGAAAACAACCCTGTTGCGAGGGCCGCCGCCATTATTTTGGTCCTTAACATAGAAAAGTCTTAATTAAATCGGAGCAGAGGGATAGATCCGCTTGTAGATGCGCCGGAAATTATCATCCGTGGCTGCAAGTTCGTCGGCCCGCTCCTTATAGTCAGCACCCCATACGGCCTCCAAAAGAGACCCGATATAGCGGCGCTCACGGTCCTTGGCTATGGCCCCCTCCATCAGGCGGGGAATCCATTGCGAGAAACGCTCCCTGTCCACAGCCGCCAGGAAACGCGCGCTGCTCGCTAAGAACTGCCCTGTGAGGTCAACTCTCACAAGGTTGCTGACAAGTTCGTCCATCTCCTCATCGCAAGTGTCGCAATTGTTGGCGATATACTCGTATGTCAGCATCCCGTCAGGATCTTTTTCAAGGTTTTTGAGTATGCTGCTCATTGTTGTTGTTGTTTTTGAGACGCAAAAGTAAATATTTTTTCTCTAATGAAAAATTTATGCGGTCAATTTTTATCTTTGGAGACGATTTATTAATTTTGCAATCGTTAACAGACGAGTAGAACCCGCATATATGATAATCGTGATCGGACGCCAGTTTGGCAGCGGCGGACGCCGCATCGGTAAGCTTGTGGCAGACAAGTTGGGGATTCCATACTATGATAAGGAGCTCCTGCGCGAAGCAGCCGACCGGCTTGGCTTCTCACCCGACGTCTTTGCCCGGGCCGACGAACGCCGCCCGGCTCCCTTTCAGGCTTTATTTCAGGGAATGACGGGGATAGCGGATATTTTCCACCCCGCCGGGCTAAGCCCCGAGAGCCTTTATCAACGTCAGAGCAAGGCTATCCTCGAAATCTGCGAGGGGGGCGACTGCGTCATAGTCGGGCGCACGGCCGACCATATCCTCAACGGGCGCCCCGACATGGTGAGTGTCTTCCTGCATGCCCCGCTCGACTGGCGCGCTGAAAAAATCGTGAGACGCGGCGACAGCAACTGCTGCGAGTCCGCCCGCGATCACGCCGTGAAGCGAGACCGTGAGCGTCAGGACTATTATAATTATTTCACGGGGCGCCACTGGGGCCACGCCGACAATTATCATCTGACAATCGACGCGAGTCTCCTCTCGGAAGAAAACGCGGCTGATCTCATCATCGCGTTCGCAAAAGCAAAAAAATCGGTCTCATAAAATCTGAGATTTATTGAAAACGTAACATCAGGCCAGAGGGGCGGTCTGTCGCCCGGCGATCACGTCGCCGGGAGGAAAGTCCGGGCAACCCAGGGCAGCATGTTTCCTAACGGGAAGCCGGCGGCGACGCCGGGGATAAGTGACAGAAAACAACCGCCGGAGACCACCGCGTCTCCGGTAAGGGTGAAAAGGTGGTGTAAGAGACCACCGGCTTCCGTGGCGACACGGAAGGCCGCACATCCCATGTGTTGCAAGGCCAAATACACCGGCAGTCAAGGATGGCCCGTCCATTGCCGGGGGGTAGGCTGCTTAAGCCCGCAGGCAACTGCGTGGATCAGATAAATGACAGACACCGCGGTGTCACCATCAGACTCCGCGGCACATAACCCGGCTTACAACCCCTCTGGCTTTTTTTACGTTTCCAACCCTCTCTACTGAACAAATGCGCGGCCACGCGCATTTTTTTTGTATACCATATTGCAAACGCTTATGAATACCACAGACAGCAACAACTCCGGCAATACCCCCGGAAAAGATAAACCTGCCACTAAGAAACCGGCCTCACCGGGTTTCTTCAGCCACCTTTATGACAAGGCTATGGCTCTTTATGAATACTGCTGGTCAGGAATCTGGAAAGATACATCCTCGACCACCAAGGTACGCCTCATCAAGGTGGCCAACCTCTCGGTGCGCTCCTTCCTCGACCGTGACCTCCAGACGAAATCGATGTCTCTGACCTACTCGACTGTCCTCGCCATTGTTCCCGCCATCGCGCTTCTTCTTGCCATCGGACGCGGTTTTGGCCTTCAGGACGTGCTCGAACAGAACCTTTATCACAGCTTCCCCGCACAGAAGCAGATGATTACATTTGCACTCGGATTCGTCGACTCCTATCTCAAACAGGCATCCTCAGGAATTTTCGTAGGGGTGGGTATTATCTTCCTACTCTGGACACTCATATCCCTTCTTTCATATATCGAGGAGGCTTTCAATAACATATGGGGGGTAAAACGCGACCGTTCATTCTTCCAGAAGGTGACGGACTATATTGCGATCTGTCTCATGGTGCCAATCCTCCTCATCTGCTCTTCCGGCGTGTCGATTTTCATATCCGCCACGACTCAGGACAATATCCATTTCCAATTCCTTACTCCCATTGTCAATGTCGCCCTCGAGACACTCCCGGTGGTTTTCGCATGGCTCGCGTTCTCCCTCTCTTTCTGCCTTATACCCAACACGAAAGTTCAGTTTAAATACGCGGCGATCTCGGGAGCGATATGCGCTGTTGTCTTCCAGATTCTTCAGCTGCTGTTTGTCAACGGTACGATATACGTCTCAAAATACAATGCCATCTACGGCTCCTTCGCCTTCCTTCCCCTTCTCCTCATCTGGCTTCAGCTTTCATGGCTCATCCTCCTCCTGGGGTGTGTGCTTACATATTCATTCCAGAATGTCTATGCCTTCAATTTCATCGGCAACCTCAGAAGGATGTCGCACACCTACGAGCAGAAAGTTACGATCATCGTTGCCGCTGTCATTGCCCGTCGTTTTCGCGAACAACTCAAGCCTTTGACCAAGACGAAATTGAGCCGTATATATGGTCTGCCTATACGAGTCGTGGAGAAGGTCTGCGAATTGCTTCATACCGCCGGAATAATCAACTATGTCGTGCTGGAGTCAGATGATGACTTCGGACTGACCCCGGCAGTAGAGACCGATACGATTACGGTCGGTGAACTGATCCGACGCGTCGATGCCGTAGGCGACCACGGATTCATTCCGCAGTTCGATCGAGATTACAAGGAGGCACTGACGGATATTGACGGCTGGCTCTCCGTATGCTTTGATTCGCTCGACAAGCACAAGATCATTGAAGTACCCCTCCCGGAAGTGACCGGCGACTCCTTGAGCCCCTCAAACGCCCCTGCATAGTATGTTGTAGAACATAGTTCTAAAAATTATAGAGATAATATCGGTTTTTATTTCCAATTTGCTTGCAAAATCCCTTAGTAAGGAGTATCTTTGTGAGAAATTCATAACACGCCTGTGAAGACGTGCCTTTCTCCTCATCCTGATAGAAACAAACCAATAAAACCCAGATATTATCCCCATGAGTTATCTGAAATTTGACAAGAACCTGATGATCAATCTGGAGCAGAGTCTTCCGAAGGAGATGCTCCGAACCAACAAATCAGGGGCGTATCATTGCACAACTATCGTTGGTTGCAATACACGAAAGCAACATGGTCTTCTCGTGATACCTATCCCCGAGATGGACGACAAGGCCCACGTGCTCCTGTCATCGCTCGACGAGACCGTCATTCAGCACGGTGCCCCCTTCAATCTCGGACTCCACCAGTATGGCGAAGGAATCTTCAGTCCCAACGGCCACAAATATATCCGTCAGTTCGACTGCGAATCCGTGCCGACCGTCACCTACCGCGTGGGTGGTGTGATCCTGACAAAGGAGAAGGTCTTCATCTCCCATGAGAACCGTATCCTCATCAAGTACACTCTCGTTGACGCCCACTCGCAGACCACGCTTCAGTTCCGTCCGTTCCTTGCGTTCCGCAATGCCAACGACCTCTGTGTCGAGAACGGCAACATCAACACAGCCACCGAACCGGTTAAGAACGGTATCTCCACATGCCTCTACGACGGTTATCCCAACCTCTACATGCAGTTCTCAAAGAAAGTGGAATGGGTGGCCGACGGCCATTGGTATAAGGGCGTGGAATACTATAAGGACAAGGACCGCGGCATCCCCTATAAGGAAGACCTCTGGGTGCCCGGTTATTTCCAGCTCCCCATCAAGAAGGGTGAGAGCATCATCTTCTCAGCCTCCACCTCCGAGGCGAACCCCAAGGATTTCGCCGCTACCTATGAGAAGGAGCTCGAGAGCCGCACCTGCCGCACCTCTTTCTACAACTGCCTCAAGAATTCAGCCAAGCAGTTCTATCTCAAGAACGCTACCGGCATGTATATCATGGCCGGTTACCCCTGGTATAATGTCCGCGCACGCGACGAGCTAATGGCTCTCCCCGGCTGTACGCTCGCCATTGACCACCGTCAGGACTATGAGGTGATCATGGAGTGCTTCCTAAAGGCCCTCAGGAAATACCTCGACGAGGGTGTTAAGGACAAGACCATCGGTGAGATCGACCTCCCCGACATCCCCCTTTGGACTGTATGGGCAATCCAGCAATACCGCCGCAACTATTCCACACGCGAATGCCGTGAGAAATATGGCGACACCGTCCGCTGGATTATCGGAAAGATCCGCGAGGGTAAGGTCAACAATCTCTATCTCAACCCCAACGGCCTGGTATCGTCAAACGGTCAGGATTCACCCGTGACATGGCTGTCAGCATCGATCAACGGTCGCCCAATCATTCCGCGCACAGGCTATATCCTCGAATTCAACGCCCTTTGGTATAACGCCCTCCGTTTCGTAGTCTCCCTCTATGAGAATGAACCGGAGATGCAGGAGTATGTGGCGGAGATCAATGCCCTCGCCGATACAGTCAAGGAGTCGTTCATCTCCACTTTCCTCAACGACTACGGCTATCTCTATGACTATGTCAACGGCCAGTATACCGACCTGGAGGTACGCCCCAACATGGCGATAGCCATCGGTCTCGAGTATTCACCCCTCGACCGCCGTCAGCGCAAGAAAGTGCTCGACCTCGTCACCCGCGAACTTCTGACCCCGAAGGGTCTCCGCTCCCTCTCACCGAAGAGCTACGCTTACCGTCCCGTCTATGTCGGCGACCCAATCCAGCGCGAATACACCGTGCATCAGGGTCCTGCCCGTCCCTGGCTCTTCGGCTTCTATGCCGATGCCTATTTCAAGGTGTTCGGCGTGAGCGGTGTCGGCTTCATCGAGCGTATGCTCATCGGCTACGAAGATGAGATGACCAACGGTTGCATCGGCTCCCTCTCCGAGATGTATGACGGCAATCCCCCCTTCACGGGACGCGGCGCCGTATCTACCGCCAAGAACGTCGGCGAGATTCTCCGTACGCTCAAAAACGTGAAAGAATTCAATAAACTACAAACCATAGAGAACGAAGAAA
>CAZMHE010000052.1:0-15459 GCA_964566015.1 uncultured Sangeribacter sp.
GTATCTCCCCGAAATGGATTGACAATGTTGTCGGAGTGGCCAAGGCCTACTGCACACGCGTAGGTGAGGGCCCCTTCCCCACGGAACTTCACGACGAGATCGCTCACGAAATCCGCGAACGCGGACATGAATACGGCACCGTCACCGGTCGTCCCCGCCGTGTGGGTTGGTTTGACGCTGTGGTGGCCCGCTACACGAGCCGCCTCGCCGGAATCGACAACTGGGCCCTCATGCTCTTCGACGTCCTCTCCGGACTCGACAAGGTCAAGATCTGCACTCACTATGAACTCGACGGCAAGGTCATCGACACTCCCCCTTCGACCATATCGAAACTCGCACGCTGCAAGCCGGTGTTCATCGAGCTCGACGGCTGGAAGGAGGATATCACAGGCGTACGCCATTTCGACGATCTCCCCGAAGCCGCCAAGGCTTATGTACGCAAGATCGAGAAGCTCACCGAGGTGCCCGTCGGTGTCATCTCTGTCGGCCCTGACCGCACACAGACCATGATCCTCTCCGAGCGTCTCAAGAATTTCTGATAATAATCAAAAGACTCTACACCATATGTCATTCTTAACTGAAAAAGTGAACGAGGAAGGCATGACCTTCGACGACGTCCTCCTCGTCCCCGCATATTCGGAGGTGACTCCCAATATGGTCGATGTGAAGACACGGTTCTCCCGCAACATCACTCTCAATATCCCTATCGTCTCCGCGGCGATGGATACGGTCACCGAGGCAGCGATGGCTATCGCGATTGCACGCCAGGGTGGCATCGGTGTGATCCACAAGAATATGCCGATCGAGGTGCAGGCCGCGATGGTGAGGAAAGTGAAACGTGCCGAGAGCGGCATGATCTTCGATCCCGTCACAATCACCCCTGACCAGACCGTGGGAGACGCTCAGCGCATGATGGCTGAGAACCATATCGGCGGCATTCCGGTGGTTGACGCTGACGGTCACCTCGCGGGTATCGTCACCAACCGCGACCTCCGCTTCCAGACAGATTCCTCGCTCAAGATCTCCGAGGTGATGACCAAGGAGAATATCATCACCACCACCAACCCTGATCTCGGGGAAGCTGCCCATATCCTTCTGCAGCATAAGATCGAGAAGCTCCCCGTGGTTGACGGCGAGGGTCGTCTCGTAGGCCTCATCACCTACCGCGACATCACCAAGATGCAGGATTATCCCAATGCCTGCAAGGACTCAAAGGGTCGTCTGCGCGTGGCCGGCGGTGTCGGTGTCACGTCCGACACCCTCAAGCGTGTCGAGGCTCTCGTCAACGCCGGTGTGGATGCTGTCGTGATCGACACGGCCCACGGTCATTCAGCCAACGTGGTCAACACCCTAAAGGCTGTCAAGGCCGCATATCCCGAGCTTGACGTGCTCGTCGGCAATATCGCCACGGCCGAGGCTGCCGAATACCTCATCGCCAACGGTGCCGACGGCATCAAGGTGGGCATCGGCCCCGGCTCCATCTGCACGACACGCATCGTGGCCGGTGTCGGAGTGCCCCAGCTGAGCGCTATCTTCAACTGTTCCGAGGTGGCACGCCGCCACGGTGTCCCCGTCATCGGCGACGGCGGTCTCCGCTATTCGGGCGATGTCGTGAAGGCTATCGCGGCAGGTGCCGATTGCGTCATGATGGGCTCCATGCTCGCCGGCACTGAGGAATCACCGGGCGAGACCATCATCTACAACGGACGTAAGTTCAAGGCCTACCGCGGAATGGGCTCCATCGAGGCTATGGAGGCCGGTTCCAAAGACCGCTACTTCCAGAGCGGCACCAACGACTCCAGCAAGTTTGTGCCGGAAGGCATCGTGGCCCGTGTCCCCTATAAAGGCACCCTCTCCGAGACTATCTATCAGCTTCTCGGCGGGCTCCGCTCCGGCATGGGATATTGCGGAGCAAAAGATATCGAGGCTCTCCACGGCGCCCGCTTCGTGCGCATCACTTCGGCCGGAGTCATCGAGAATCATCCCCACGACGTCACCATCACAAAGGAGGCTCCCAATTATTCGCGTGCCGAATAACCGGAATGTCTCCGCAACAACCGACAAGAATGGAAAAAATCATAATCCTGGATTTCGGATCGCAATACACCCAGCTTATTGCACGCCGCGTGCGCGAGCTTAACGTATATTGCGAGATCCATCCCTTCAACAAGATTCCGCAGCTTGACGAATCCGTGAAGGGTGTCATCCTCTCCGGCTCACCCTCGAGCGTGCGCGACGCCAATGCCCCGAAACCCGACCTCAGCGGCATCAAGGGTGTCTATCCCCTTCTCGGAGTCTGCTACGGAGCGCAGCTTCTCGCCAACGAATATGGTGGTGAAGTCGAGGGTGCCCCCTCCCGCGAATACGGTCGCGCCATGCTGACCGTAGTCGAGCCTTCGGATCCCCTGATGCTCGGCATCCCCTCCCCCTCTCAGGTATGGATGAGCCACGGCGACACCATCACACGTCTCCCCGAGACATACCGCGTCATCGGCTCCACTGAGAACGTGCGCGCCGCCGCTTACCATATCGAAGGTGAGCAGACCTGGGGCATCCAGTTCCACCCCGAGGTATATCATTCCACCGACGGCACACAGCTTCTTTCCAACTTCGTGCTGGGAATCTGCGGATGCGCCGGCGACTGGAGCCCCGCCTCCTTCATCGAAACAACCGTAGCCGAACTGCGCGGGAAGATCGGTGACGACCGTGTCATCCTCGGCCTCTCCGGCGGTGTTGACTCCTCTGTGGCGGCGATGCTACTGCATCGTGCCATCGGAACGAACCTCACTTGCATCTTCGTCAACAACGGTCTTCTGCGCAAGAATGAGTTTGAGGATGTCCTCGACTCCTACAAGCATATGGGCCTTAACGTGATCGGCGTCGACGCCTCCGAACGTTTCTACAACGATCTCAAGGGGGTCACAGATCCCGAGCAGAAACGCAAGATTATCGGCCGCGACTTCGTGGAGGTCTTCAATGCCGAGGCAAAGAAGATAGAAGGAGCAAGTTGGCTTGCACAGGGCACAATCTACCCCGACGTCATCGAGAGCAGCTCGGTGGAGGGTCCGTCGGCAACCATCAAGAGCCACCACAACGTGGGAGGTCTCCCCAAAGACATGCACCTCAAGGTTGTGGAGCCCTTGCGACTCCTCTTCAAGGATGAAGTCCGCCGCGTCGGCAAGGCCATGGATATGGATCAGCGCCTCCTGGGACGCCACCCCTTCCCAGGCCCCGGACTCGGCATACGAATCCTCGGCGAGGTCACTCCCGAGAAAGTACGCGTGCTTCAGGAAGCCGATGCCATTTTCATCGGCAATCTCCGTGAAGCGGGTCTCTACGACAAGGTATGGCAGGCAGGCGTAGTGTTGCTCCCGATCCAGAGTGTAGGAGTGATGGGTGATGAGCGCACCTATGAGAACTGTGTGGCGCTACGCGCCGTAATCTCGACCGACGGCATGACCGCCGACTGGGTGCATCTCCCATATGAATTCCTTGCCAAGGTCAGCAACGAGATCATCAACAAGGTCCGCGGCGTGAACCGCGTCGTCTACGACATCTCCTCCAAACCACCGGCAACCATCGAATGGGAGTAAATAATGTGGAATTTCGAATTTTGAATTTCGAATTTCGAATTAATTTTGTTTAAAGAGAGAATGGTCAAAATGTAGATGTGCGAATAAATCATTACATTTTGACACATTCTCTTTTTACAATTTGGTAATCAGATTAATCCTTGATAACTCCCCAAACCCACTTCAAATTCAAAATTTCTTAATAATGGGCTTTAAGAACGATAATATTGTGCTTTCCAAATCATTTGACTTTGCAGTAAGAATAGTGAATCTGTCGAGATACATCTCGTCAAATAAATCTGAGCATGTATTATCCAAGCAGATGTTAAGGAGCGGCACATCGATAGGCGCCAATCTCAACGAAGCACAGGAAAGTATATCAACAAAAGAATTCGAGGCAAAAGTTTACATCGCCTTAAAGGAAGCAAGAGAAACAGAATATTGGTTGAAACTTCTATTCAGAACAGATTATATAAATCAGGAAGAATATAACAGCATAGCTAAAGACTGCGTCGAATTGATTAAACTGATGACCTCCATCACGAAAACCCTCCGCAACAAATAAATATCACATTCCACATTCAACATTCAACATTCCACATTAAAAAAGAGATTGCCGGAGACGCGTCTCCGGCAAGTGAAAAAAGCATGTCATATGTGGTCAGCCTTCGGCAATGAAGAGCTTAGGCTCAGTCGGTATGATTTTGCAAAGATAATCCAAACTTTTTTGCATTGCAACCGTCAATCAGCAAGATAAGAGACAAGAGGCCTCACATCGCTCCAACCCGCCAAAAATAACTACTGAAACGACATTTTTCTTTATACACAATTCCCTGACAGATTTCCGGTATTGGCATATTAGCAGACTTTTTCTTACTTTTGCAGAATATATCTTGAAGACACTCACTGCAACTCTTCTCGTCTGCAATATGAGAACCTTTTTTCAATACCGACATAGACTCCACATATTCCCTCTCCTCTCCACCTTATTGCTCCTCATATTCGCCTCCTGTCGTGACAACACCCGGGGCGACTACTCCCAGCCGGTCGAGATCGAGGAAATCTCCAAGTCTCTCTACCGTGGGGATATCTCCGCGGCTGACAGCATCACGGAGGCTTTGCGCCTGAAAGCCCTCTCCGACGGCGACTCCATCCTCTGGGCCGAGGCTATGGTGCAGTTCGGCGTCAACGCATTCTATTCGGGCCAACCGGATAAAATACTGGCTTATACCGATTCAGCCTCCACGTATCTCCGTCAGCTACCTCGCACACAGAGAGTCAACATGATTCTCAGCAAACTTTGCCAGACCCGCGGGTCATATTTCGACCAGTATAATTTCAACACCGATTCCCTCTCCTTCTATCTCCGGCGCGCTGTTGACTTCCTCGAGGCCGCCGACTCCAGGAAAGACCTTCCTCAGGTCTACGGCAACTATGCCAATGCCATGCGCATGACCTCCCGCCTCGACAGCGCGGCAATCTACTATCACCGAGCCGTTCTTCTCTCCGACTCACTCAACCTCGATCAAAAACTGCGCATCGATCTCTACAACGGCCTTGCAGGAGTCTTCTCTGACATGCGCGACTTCGACAACTCTCGTAAATGGTGGGAGAAATCTCTCCGATACCTCGACTCAATGGGTCCTCTCGAGAAATTCAACACTCTGAGCGGATATGGCAACTTCCAATATTATCTTGAAGATTACAAGGGTGCCAACGAGACTATCCTGAAGCTCAAGGGCATACTCGACTCCATACCAGGCGCACGCTGGCACCGCATGTTCAACGACGTCAACCTTGCCGACACCTGGCTCCGTCTCGGCCAGCCTGAGAAGGCGCGCGCACTCCTCGACTCGACTGCCCCTTATTTCCATAATGAGCAACCGAATCCGGTAGCTACCTCCTATATCAATTCGCTCAAGATCCGCGAGGCTGTCCGTGCCGGCAATCTTTTCCGCGCCGCTACCATAGCCGACGCCCACCCCGCCACAGAGAAACTCCGCCTCGAGCAACGCCTCGCCCGCCTCGAGGTGCTCGACGAGTTCTTCTATGCCGCCGGCCGGTATAAGGAAGCTTATGATGCACATAAACGCTATGACCACCTGAGAGACTCCCTCCGCTCCACAAACCTCCGTCAGCAACTCTCTGCCCTCACCGCCGATTATGAGAGGGATGCACGCATACTCCATCTCGCCGCCGACAACACCAGCAAACAGGCTCACATCTATCTGCTCCTCGCCGTCATCGGCCTTGTGCTGACCCTGGCCGTTGGCCTCGCACTTTTCCTTTTCTGGTATCGCCAGCGTGAGCAACGCCACGAACGGAAGATGATGGATAAAATAGTTTCTCTCCGTCAGGAAAACCTGCGCAACCGCATCACCCCTCACTTCATCTACAACGCTCTAAATCAGGAGCTCGTAGCCGCCGACAAGGGTGAGCCCTCACACCTCGACGCTCTCGTCAGGCTAATCCGCCGCCAGCAATATGCAGCTTCCGAAATACTCGTGCCCTTCTCCGACGAACTCTCATTCGTCGACGACTATATCAACGTGGCCCGCTATAATCTGCGGGGCCCGCTGTCATATACCTTCACATCCTCTCCGCAGGTACCTGCCGACTTCATGTTCCCCTCGATGACTCTGCAGATTCTTGTCGAGAACGCTTTCAAGCACGGATTCTCCTCACTCCCCGAGGGTGTGGAACGCATCCTCCGCATCGCAGTCGATATAGCCGACGGAGACAGCATATCCGTAAGTGTTTTCAACAACCGCGACACAGGCCACTCTTTCAGCGAGTCAACAGGCACCGGTCTCCGCGTTCTCGTGGAGACCATACGCCTCGTCAACGAACGCACCCGGGGCAACATCGAGTTCCGCTCTTTCAAGAATGTGGAGGAAGATGGTGTGAAGGGTTGGAAGGCAGTCATAAATCTCCCCCCCCGAATTGACGCAATAAGCTAATTGATAGCCATTTAATAACAATATGAAATGAAAACAACCACTACCGCAAAAAAATTCAGAGCCGTCATCGTCGATGATGACATACCGAGCGTGGAAATCCTTTCGCGGGCACTTCAGGCATATCCTGAGGTGGAACTCTGCGGAACAGCCTCAAATCTCGCCGACGGCACACGTCTCGTGCGCGAGACTCAGCCCGACCTCCTTTTCCTCGACATGGCTTTCCCCGACTCCAACGGTCTTGACTGGTATGAGAACTCCGATCTTCCGGCCAATACGCGGGTCGTGTTCTACACCTGCTACCAGCGGTATATCCACGATGCGCTCTCTATGAAGGTGTTCGACTTCCTGCTGAAGCCTTTCGACCCGTCGGAACTCGGAGTAATAATCCGTCGGCTCTCTTCTGAAGAGGAGACACGCAACAGCGGCAACCGTCAGGCCGTTCATTCAGGAAGCAACGGCAACAAGCCCATAGCGATCACCTCCGTCATCAACTCAAAGATAATCGTGAATCCTCAGGAGATAGTCTATTTCCGTTACATCTCCGAACGCAAACTCTGGGAATGTGTATTCTCCAATATGAAGCGTTTCATACTCAAGAGGCAGACCACGGCCGAGACAATCCTTGGCTACGGATCTGAATTTGTCCGCACCCACAAGCGTTTCATCGTGAATATAAGATATGTCGGCCTCATCTCCGGGGAAGACGTTCGCCTTCTCCCGCCACTCGACGCGATCGATGAGATAAAGATCTCGAAATCGTATCGCCGTGAACTGATGGACCGTTTCTATGACATCTGACGCCAGGCGGTCGGTGAATACCAGTAACCGCCGATGACGACATGACGGGGAGTGGCACGGAAAAGCGTGCCGTCCTCGTGTCGCCATTCAGCTTCCACGTCTGGATCGGGGGTCTTTCCGGGAGCTAACTCGGGCTGACCGAGATATTCCCCGCCCCTTTCACGCGCCACTTCGCGCCACCTTTCGGGATCCACAGGGTTGTTGGCCTCAACTTCAAGCTGGCGTGCATCCTTCTCGGGTGTGGCCCGTTCGGAGGGAAGCGTCAGCACTGCGTCTTTCCATTCCGGAAGCTTCTCCCAGGCCTCGCGGCTCCCCCAGGCGGCCTCGATCCTATCCTTGACATCGTTCTCGATCCACCACATGGTGCCGAGTCCCGGCGACTTCACAGCCCGCCTCATCAGCATCTTTATAAGCGCACCCGGCACAAGCGGGAGCACGGTGAGCCACCATGGCCCCCTCTTCCTCATGTAGGCGATATAGTCATTGAAGTTGGAATCCCAACGGAAATGAAACATCTCCTCGAGACGGTCGCTGTCCTTGAACCAGAAACCGTGGAAGTTATCGGTGGCAAACCAATTGAAGTCAAAGATCTTCACCATCCTCGGCGTGCCTATCGTCTTAAGAAGTTTCTTCTCAAACTCATAGTTGGTGAGACGGAATGCCTCACCTCCTCCGATATTGTAGAAATTCCTCCAGAAGCTGCGTGGCTGTTCCATCGAGGCAATCTGTTCCATGAGATGGCCCGACTGTTGGTCGGTAACCCATTCGAGCACCGTGTTGAGTGGCACATGGAATGTTATCGGATCCAGCCCATTGTTCAGGAGACCGGGATAGAGTATCCCTGTCTGGCGGAGCGAAACCCATTTGTTGAGTCCGCTGCTTGCAAGAATCCTCTCCGCCTCCAGTTTTGAAGCGGCGTAGGCATCGAAACGGGCCGGCTTCATGACATCGCCTACAGCACCCCATCTGTCTTCCATGCTCCGCGGCCCGTATTGCGCCACCGAACCGATATAGACAACACCGACCGAGTCTGCATCCGGAAGCTTGGCAACCTCTTCGCAGATAAGTCGCATCGATGTGGTGTTTACACGGTATGTCTCTTCAGGATATTTGTCGGCCATGGGCGAGACCATGCCGCCGATGTGGAGCACGATGTCGACATCCTTCACGAGCGCGGCCACAGAGTCGCGGTCGGTAAGGTCGCCCCATACCACTTCCACCTCCCCCGTGCGTTGCGGCCCGAGGAGCTTGCGCCGGTTGCGCGCATTGTCACGCGCAAGAATCTTGATATGGTAATGCCCCTGCCGGTGGAGCATCTCGCGGAGAGTCGCCGAGCCCATGATTCCGGTCGCGCCCGTCAGGGCAACACTGCGGCAACCTGTGGAGGTGGTATGTTTTTCCATCTGGTTCTAAAGTCTGAATATGGTTTTGCAAAATTAGCGATAAAATTGTAATTTTGCACTCATCGAAGTCGACTAAACTTCATTATTACTTTTCTACACCCAAAAATCATTCAAACTATGGCTAAAATCGGAAGCGTATTCACCGGTAAGGGACGCAAGGCCCTGCTGCTCGGAAGCGGAGAACTCGGCAAGGAAGTGGCTCTCGAGCTCCAGAGACTCGGAGTCGAGGTCGTCGCATGCGACAAGTATCCCGACGCACCCGCCATGCAGGTCGCCCACCGGTCGCACGTTTTCAACATGCTTGACGGCAAAGAGCTGCGCCGCATCGTGGAGCTCGAACGCCCCGACCACATCATCCCGGAAATCGAGGCTATCGCCACTCCAACTCTCGTGGAGCTCGAGAAGGAGGGCTACAACGTCACCCCGACAGCACGTGCAGCATGGCTGACGATGAACCGTGAGGGTATCCGTCGTCTGGCCGCCGAGGAACTCGGCATCGCCACCTCCCCCTACCGCTTCGCCTCAACCCGCGAGGAATTTGACGAAGCTGTCAAGGAAATCGGCATCCCCTGCGTGGTGAAACCTGTCATGAGTTCATCAGGCCACGGTCAATCAACCATCAAGAGCGAAGCCGACATCGACAAGGCATGGAAAGAGGCCCAGGAAGGTGGACGTGCCGGTGCAGGACGCGTGATTGTGGAAGGATTCATCGACTTCGACTACGAAATCACCCTCCTCACTGTCCGCAGTGTCTCGGGCACTACCTTCTGCGAACCCGTAGGGCATATTCAGGTCAACGGTGACTACCGCTACTCCTGGCAACCCCAGCCCATGAGCGAGGAAGCCATCCGTTCGGCCCGCGAGATCGCCAGGAAGGTGACCGACGCTCTCGGTGGCTACGGCATCTTCGGTGTGGAACTCTTCATCAAGGGAGACAAGGTGATTTTCAGCGAAGTATCACCCCGTCCGCACGACACCGGCATGGTGACGATGATCTCTCAGGATCTTTCCGAGTTTGCCCTTCACGCCCGTGCGCTCCTCGGACTCCCCGTTCCCGCCATCGAGTTCTATGGTCCCTCGGCATCACGCGCCATCGTCGTGGAGGGAGACACGAATTGCGTGGAGTTTGACAATCTCGAGGAAGTGCTCGCCGAGCCATCCACACAGATCCGCATCTTCGGCAAACCCGAAGTCCACGGCCACAGACGCATGGGAGTCATCCTCGCCAAAGCCGACACAGTAGAGGAGGCCCGTGCAAAGGCTGAACGCGCCTACGAAAAACTCTCCGTCAAAGTCTATTGATCACCCGTCGTCATGACGACCGGAATTTCAGAATCATCAACCGATACAGTAAAAAGGTATTCCTCGAAAGAGGTATGCCTTTTTCTGTCCGAATATGCCGTGGCGCTTTTCGGATGCGGCGTCACATGCATACGCCTCGAACGCAACGTCAACCGCATCGCCTCCGCATGGGGGAAGCGTGTCGAGCTTTACATCATGCCCCGCCATATCCACATGACGGTCATAGACCCTGACGGAGCCGACATCTTCACCCATATCTCCTCCGTGCGACAGGCTCCGATTAGCTTCTCGCTCAATACCCGTCTCAGTCAGCTCAGCTGGCATATCGCCGACGAGGATATGCCGCTCGATAAGGCATCGCGACGTATGCGCCACATCATCAGCTCCGACACACAGAATCCCTGGATGACACTGACACTCGCCTCGCTGGCTAATGCCTCTTTCTGCGGCATCTTCGGGGGAGACTATGCGGCCATGCTGATCGTGGCCGTGGCCACGGCACTCGGTTTCCGGCTGAAACAGATCCTGACAAAGGCACACATCGACGGCCGTGTCATCTTTTTCATCTGCGCACTCTTCTCCACCCTCATCGGGTCATTGGCCTTCATACTGACTCCCGGAGGCACCCCCTCGATAGCCGTCGGCACGAGTGTGCTCTACCTTGTGCCCGGCATACCCTTCCTCAACTCCTTCTCCGATCTCCTCTACCGTCATTACATCTGTTCATTCTCCCGGTTTATCGACGCCACCGTCCTCACCGTATGCCTCTCGCTCGGCCTCTGCCTCGGCATGCGCATCATGGGCGTCGGAATGTTTTAGTAGGTTATGCTTTTCGACATTATAAAGGATGCACTGCTCGCGGCAATGGCCGCCATCGGATTCGGAGCCATCAGCCGGCTGCCGCGCCGTGGCTATGTATGGTGCGGACTCATAGCCGCCATCGGCCACTCGGTCCGTATGCTGCTCATGCAACCCGAAGTTTTCTCCCTTCACATCGTCTTCGCCACATCCATCGCCGCCCTTCTCATCGGCTCGATGGCCGTCTTCGTCTCCCCGATGGCAAAGATTCCGGCCGAAGCATACCTCTTCCCCTCGTTGCTGCCGATGATTCCCGGCATGTATGCCTACCGATCGGTCGGAGGTCTGGCAATGTGCCTGCTCGGCGACACCCGCCAGAGCTTCGATGTCAATTTCTACCGCTTCGCCG
Organism: uncultured Sangeribacter sp.; assembly: GCA_964566015.1. Classification (GTDB taxonomy): domain Bacteria; phylum Bacteroidota; class Bacteroidia; order Bacteroidales; family Muribaculaceae; genus Lepagella. The sequence continues at coordinate 11,243 of CAZMHE010000052.1, forward strand.
AAAACGGCTTCATCTGCATCGCCATCATCCTTGCCATGACCATCTGCGCCACCCTCCCCATCTTCATTTTCAAGGTGCGCGCATTCACCGCCACCCGCTGAAACAGACAAATACGACAAAATGACTTGCTAATAATCCAATTTTTCCACTAAGTGTTTCATATATTTTGTTAATTTTGCATTTGTAATCCGAAATCCGGTCCGGACGCTCCTGATATTTCTCCTCCGTCGGGCCTCCGGCTCTCCGCGAACAGCAAGGATCAAATCGACAAGGAAACAAAATTTAGATATGAACAACCAGATTCTTAACCGAGCAGCCGATAATATCCGTATTCTGGCTGCCTCAATGGTGGAAAAAGCCAAATCAGGCCATCCGGGTGGAGCAATGGGTGGCGCCGACTTCATCAACGTGCTCTTCAGCGAATATCTCGTATTCGATCCTAAAGACCCCTCATGGGATGCCCGCGACCGTTTCTTCCTCGATCCGGGACACATGGCACCGATGCTCTACGCCCAGCTCGCCCTCATCGGCAAGTTCTCACTCGATGAACTCAAGGAGCTCCGTCAATGGGGAAGCCCCACGACCGGACACCCTGAATTTGACATCGCCCGCGGTATCGAGAATACATCAGGCCCCCTCGGTCAGGGTCACACTTTCGCCGTTGGTGCCGCAATCGCCGCCAAGTTCCTCGGCGCTCGCACCGGCAACCCGGCTTTCGGCAAGGAGACTATCTACGCTTATATCTCCGACGGCGGCATCCAGGAGGAGATCTCACAGGGTGCAGGTCGCCTCGCAGGCCACCTCGGCCTCGACAACCTCGTGATGTTCTATGACTCCAACGACATCCAGCTCTCCACGGAGACTGCCGAAGTCACCAACGAGAACACCGCCATGAAATATCGTGCATGGGGTTGGAATGTCATAGAGATCGACGGTCACGACGTTGACCAGATCCGTCTCGCTCTCGACGCAGCCAAGAAGGAAGACAGCCGCCCAACCATCATCATCGGCAAGACTGTGATGGGCAAGGGTGCGAGAAAGGCCGACAATACCTCTTACGAACGCAACTGCAAGACCCACGGCGCCCCCCTCGGTGGCGACGCCTACCGCAATACTGTCGTCAACCTCGGAGGCAACCCCGACGATCCTTTCCAGATCTTCGACGAAGTCCGCGAACTTTACAATGCACGCGCCAAGGCTCTCGAGGAGATCGTGGCCGAGCGCAAGGATGAGGAGAACGCATGGGCCGCTGCAAATCCCGACAAGGCCGCCGCTCTCAAGGAATGGTTTGAGAACAAGGCTCCCAAGATCGACTGGAGCAAGATCACCCAGAAAGATGGCGACGCCACACGCAACGCTTCAGGCGCAGTGCTCGCGCAGCTCGCCCTTCAGGTGCCCAACATGGTCTGCGCGTCTGCCGACCTTTCCGAGAGCGACAAGACCATCTCCTTCCTCAAGAACACCCACGCTTTCACCAAAGGCGACTTCTCAGGTGCATTCCTTCAGGCAGGTGTGGCCGAGCTTACCATGGCTTGCTGCTGCATCGGTATGTCGCTCCACGGCGGTGTGATCGCTGCCTGCGGCACATTCTTCGTATTCTCCGATTATATGAAACCCGCCGTGCGTATGGCCGCCCTCATGGAGCTCCCCGTGAAGTTCATCTGGACTCACGACGCCTTCCGCGTCGGTGAGGATGGACCCACCCACGAGCCCGTGGAGCAGGAAGCTCAGATACGCCTCATGGAGAAACTCCGCAATCATCACGCACGCAACTCCGTGCTCGTGCTCCGTCCCGCCGATGCGCAGGAGACGACCGAGGCCTGGAAGCTCGCCATGGAGAACGTATGGACCCCCACCGCGCTTATCCTCTCACGCCAGAACATCACATCACTCCCCGAGGGCAACGACTACTCACTCGCGGCCCGCGGCGGCTATATCGTAGCCGGATCCGATGAAAACCCCGACGTGGTGCTCGTGGCCACCGGTTCCGAAGTATCGACACTCGTAGACGGTGCCCGCAAACTCCGCGAGGATGGCATGAAGGTGCGCGTTGTCTCCGTTCCCTCCGAAGGCCTCTTCCGCAATCAGCCCCTCGACTATCAGAACGAGGTGCTCCCCGCCGGTGTTCCCCGCTTCGGCCTCACAGCCGGTCTGCCGGTCAATCTCCTCGGCCTCGTAGGCACTGATGGCAAGATCTGGGGTCTCGAATCGTTCGGTTTCTCCGCCCCCTACAAGGTGCTCGACGAGAAACTCGGTTTCACCGCAGACAATGTCTACAATCAGGTAAAATCAATGTTCTGAAAACAATATGTATCTATTAGGCTATGACATAGGCAGTTCATCCGTCAAGGCGGCGCTTGTTGACGCCGCCGACGGGCGCGTGGTGGCTTCCGACTTCTTCCCGAAGAGCGAAGCCCCCATCAAGGCGCTCCGCGACGGTTGGGCTGAACAGGATCCCGAATCGTGGTGGCGCTATATTAAGGAGGCTACAGCCTCCGTGCTCGCCACGAGCGGTGTCAAACCTGCCGATATAAAGGCTATCGGCATCAGCTATCAGATGCATGGCCTCGTCGCCATCGACCGCGAACGCAAGGTGCTCCGCGACGCCATCATCTGGTGCGACTCCCGTGGTGTCCCTTACGGTGAGAAGGCTTTCTCCGAACTCGGAGCCGACGCGTGTCTCCCCCGTCTTCTCAACTCCCCCGGCAATTTCACCGCCTCCAAGCTCCGCTGGCTTAAGGAGGAGGAGCCCGAAGTGTTCGCGAAGATATGGAAGGTGATGCTCCCCGGAGATTACGTGGCAATGCGTCTCACAGGTGAGATCTGCACCAATCCCGAGGGTCTCTCGGAATATATGCTCTGGGATTTCCGCGACGACGCACCCGCCACTTTCCTCATGGACTATTTCGGCTTCGACCCCTCTATCTTCCCGGAGGTGAAACCCACCTTCTCCGAGCAGGGACGTCTCACACCCGAGGCCGCACGCGAGCTTGGTCTCGAACCGGGCACACCGGTCACCTACCGTGCCGGCGACCAGCCCAACAATGCCCTGTCACTCAACGTCTTCAATCCTGGAGAGGTTGCCTCCACAGCCGGAACATCCGGAGTGGTCTACGGCATCAACGGCACTGTCGATTACGATCCCCGCTCACGCGTCAACAATTTCGCGCATGTCAACCACACCAAGGAGCAGACACGCATCGGCGTAATGACCTGCATCAGCGGCACAGGCATCCTCAACTCATGGATCAAGCGCAACGTCGCTCCGGAGGGTATCAGCTATGCGGCCATGAACGACCTCGCGGCCGAGGTGCCCGTCGGAAGCGAGGGTGTCACCATCCTCCCCTTCGGCAACGGTGCCGAGCGCGTGCTCGAGAACAAGCAGATCGGTTGCTCAATCAACGGCATCAACTTCAATCTCCATGACCGCCGCCACATCATCCGTGCGGCCCAGGAGGGTATCGTCTTCTCCTTCATGTATGGCATGGAGATCATGAAGTCGATCGGTATGGAGATCTCACGCATCCACGCCGGCATGGCCAACATGTTCCTCAGCCCCATATTCCGCGAGACTCTCGCCTCGGTATCGGGAGCCACAATCGAACTCGTCGACACCGACGGAGCCGCCGGAGCAGCCAAAGGCGCCGGTATCGGCGCGGGTATCTATTCCGGACCGGCCGAGGCTTTCGGAAGCCTCAAGGTACTCGCCACTGTCGAGCCCGCCACCGACCGTCTCCCCTATCTCGAGGCATACGCAAGGTGGAAGGATACTCTCGCACGTCAGTTAGGAGAATAACACGATAACATCTATTACTACCTACATACAATCTAAACCAATTAAGAATGGCAACAAAAGAATATTTCCCGCAAATCGGGAAAATCAAATTCGAGGGTACCTCATCCTATAATCCTCTCGCATTCCGCTACTATGACGCTGAGAAGATGATCCTCGGCAAGCCGATGAAGGAATGGCTCCGCTTCGCAATGGCATGGTGGCATACTCTCTGCGCCGAGGGTGGCGACCAGTTCGGCACAGGCACCAAGAAATTCCCCTGGAACGAGGGTGCCGACGCTCTCGAGATCGCCAAGAACAAAGCCGACGCAGGCTTCGAGATCATGCAGAAACTCGGCATCGAATATTTCTGCTTCCATGATGTCGACCTCGTAAGCGAAGGCAACTCCGTTGAGGAATATGAGGCCAACCTCAAGGGTATCGT
>CAZMHE010000053.1:0-12826 GCA_964566015.1 uncultured Sangeribacter sp.
ATCACGATGCAGTAGTCGGCACATTCGTCGGCTGTGGCGTTGCCGAGGGGCGACATGCGGTTGGCGAAATCCATCAGAGACTCCATACCCTTCACGCCGCTTCCGGCTGTTGTAGGCGTCGGGCTCTGTGAGATGGTGTTGATTCGCACATTCTTCTCCCTGCCGTAGATATAACCGAAGCTGCGGGCAATCGACTCGAGAAGAGCTTTTGCATCCGCCATGTCGTTATAGCCGAACATGGTGCGCTGGGCCGCCATGTAGGTGAGCGCAACGATGGAGCCCCCCTCGGCGATAGCGTCGAGCTTCTTGGCAGCCTGAATCATCTTGTGGAAAGAAACGGCTGAAATATCGAGGGTCTTGTTGAGCAGGTCATAATCGAGGTCGTCATAAAGACGTTTCTTGCGTACGTTGGGCGACATGCCGATTGAATGAAGCACGAAATCGATCTTGCCTCCGAGAATCTCCTCAGATTTGGCAAAGACCATCTCGAGATCCTCTACATTCGTGGCATCGGCGGGTAGAATCTCCGCACCGAGTTTCTCGCCAAGCTTGGTTACGTCGCCCATACGGACGGCAACCGGTGTGTTGGAAAGAGTAATTTTCGCACCTTCGGCAACCGCTTTCTCGGCTACCTTCCAGGCGATACTCTTATCATTGAGAGTGCCGAAAATGACGCCTCTTTTCCCTTTAAGCAGATTGTAACTCATTAGATATTGTTTATAATGACGTTGCAAAGATAATATTTCTGACTCAAACAGACAAAATGTCTGACTCCTCAGCACCCCTTTTCATCCTTTCATCCTCATTTTTTGAAGAGGCGAAGCAACTCACCTATCCAAAGCACGACGGAAGTACCGGCTATGATGATGACCCAATCAACAAATTTGAGAGGCATTACGGTGAAGAAATCTCCGCCGATCGAGACAATGGCAATCTGGCCTAAGAAAATTGCTCCGGCTATGAGAAGGAATCCTCCGCAATCCTTGAAATGGAAGGCAGAACGGCCAGTTTCAAAGGCGCGCGCATTAAACATGTTCCAGAACTGCAGGAACACGAAGATGGTGAAGAATAATGACAATTCGTATCTCGTCAGATCGTGAAAAGCGACCGCCGGAGCGTTGCAGAGATCGGCAAGAGTTGTGACGTCATGTGTCTCAAAATAATAGAGTAGACCAAGCATGAAGAGGAAGAAGAGTCCGCCAACACCTACGATTGACCGCCACATCGGTTTGTTGATGATGAAAGCCTCACGCGGACGTGGTTTGTCTTTCATTACGCTCCTTGAAGGGGGCAGCGAGGCGAGAGCCATAGCCGCGAAAGTGTCCATGATCAGGTTTACCCAGAGCATCTGCGTCACGGTAAGCGGCGACTCCATACCCATGAAAGCGCCGGCAAGAACGATGAGACATGCCACGACATTGACTGTCATCTGGAAGAGGATGAACCGCTGAATGTTCTGATAGAGGGATCGTCCCCACATCACAGCTCGCCCGATGGAAGAGAAGGAATTGTCAACAATCGTAATATCTGAGGCTTCTTTTGCCACTGATGTGCCGTCGCCCATTGAGAGCCCGACATGAGCTGCCTTGAGCGCCGGAGCGTCGTTAGTGCCGTCGCCTGTCACCGCCACGACTTCATTGTTCTTCTGCAATGACTCTACCAGACGCTTCTTATCCATAGGTCTGGCACGCGCGATTATCTTTATATCACCGACACGGTCGAGGAGTTCTGCGTCAGTCAGGGCGGCAAACTCTACACCGGTGATGATATTCCTGTCGGTGTCGGAAGCATCATTCCAAAGACCGATCTGACGACCGATCTCTTTCGCCGTACCGGGAGTGTCACCTGTGACTATCTTGACCTTGATGCCGGCATCGAGCACCTCACGGACTGCCTCGGGAACATCGGCACGTACGGGATCTGAGATTGCCACGATACCTAAGAAGGTCAGATCAGAGGCAACGACCCTGCTGTCTTCAATGGTCTTGTCGCCGGGATTGATCACCTGATAGGCAAAACCAAGCGTGCGCATTGCCTGATTTTGATATTCGAGCAGTTGCGCATCGATCTCTTCTTTCGTGACGCCCGCTGTATTCTTACACATTCCGAAAACAATCTCGGGAGCTCCCTTCACATATAGGATGGTTTTCCCTCCGGCAGATTTCACAACCGTAGCCATGTATTTTCTTTCAGTTGTGAAGGGGAGTTCCTCAAGACGAGTCACCTTCTCCCTTAAATCCTGGTAATCCACGCCACGATTCTTCAGCCAAAGGAGAAGTGCTCCCTCTGTCGGATTGCCGAGGACGACTGGTTTCTCGCCCGAGAGGTCGAGCTGTGCAGTGGAGTTGACGGCGATTCCTTCAGAAAGTACTTCAAGAGGGGGATTACCGAAGAAATTATCAAGAGCAACCTGCATCTGGTTCTGGGTGAGGGTACCGGTCTTATCCGTGCATATCACTGTCGTGGCTCCCATTGTCTCACAGGCGTGCATCTTCCTGACAAGGTTGTTGGTCTTTAGCATCCTTCGCATTGAGTAAGCAAGCGACAGGGTGACAGCCATCGGCAAACCTTCCGGCACAGCCACAACGATGAGAGTGACCGCCACCATAAGTGTCTGGAGGAAGAAGGTAAGGAAATGTATCCAGTCAAAGTCAGGCACATTGATGAAGTACAATACGACACGCCCGATAATGATGAGGGCGGCAATTCCATATGAAATCTTGGATATGAGCTTGCCAAGGCCGTCCAGCTGTTCGTTGAGAGGAGTCTTTACGCTGTCATCGATCTGGGCGGCCACGAAGACCTTTCCGTTCTCCGTCTTGTCACCGACACTTTCCACACGCATCACTCCATGCCCCTCCATGATCTTTGTGCCGCGCATGGCATGGTTGCTCGGGAAAGTGGCATCCGGATCAAATTGCGCAGGATCTGTAGTCTTATGAGCTATCGGTTCTCCCGTCAATGTCGACTCATCAATATTGAGCATCACCGCCTCGAGAAGTTCTCCGTCAGCCGGAACTTCCTCACCGGTGTTGAGCACCACGATGTCGCCCACAACTACGTCCTTACGGGGAACCTGGGTGGTGTTGCCGTTGCGGATCACCTGCACCGGTTCATCGTCATTGACCTGGTTGAGCAGTTCAAATTCCTTGTCGGCCCTAAGCTCAAAGTAGAAAGCAAGCCCTGTAGCAAGAAGGATTGCAATGAAAATTCCGACGGGTTCGAAGAAGACGGTCGGTCCCTCATTAAGGCCCCAATATTCATAACATGAGATTCCCACTGAGAGAACACCTGCGATGAGGAGTATGACTATAAGGGGATCACTGAATTTTTCAAGGAAAAGTTTCCAGAGAGGTTCTTTTTCCGGAGGAGTCAGCACGTTGACTCCATGCTTCCTGCGACTTTCTGTAACTTCGGCATCAGTCAGGCCGTTGTAATGATTACTGTTTGCCATTTATTGAATAAAATTTGAACTTGCAAAGTTAACTCTTTATTCGTTACAAATGAACATCATTCGTTACAAATGAACATCGATTTTGGTTTACACCAATTATTGTAATTTTGGTTTGAGCTCGTCGGGTGTCTCGTTGGTGTACATCTCGACCGGTGGAGTCTCACGGGTAAAGAAGTTGTTGACAGTCTCAGGCTCAATATTGATGGAAGGATTGAAATCATCACTTTCCATGTAGTCAAGTATGGCATTCCTCATACGCTTGGCCACGACGCGACGGTCGAGGTTGCGGTCAATATCCATCGTCGTCATGAAAAGTTTCCCGTTAAGGACATTGGCTTCTACAATCATTCCGAGTTTACGGCTGAGATGCCAGGTATCAATAGGTTGCACCGGTGACTGATAATCGGCCGGGAGTTCCAACAGGTTCATGACCTGCGCCCTGTTTAAAAGTTCCCACCAGTTAAGATTGCTCCAGTCGTCAGTGGGAAAACCGTATGAAAACAGGGGATGAGTGGTTTCGATATAAGCGCCCGTGGTGTGTGGAGGACGCATCTTGAACCAACTTGTGTTCCAGAACACCGGCATATAATTCTGGACTATATCTTTGCCGAGGGTAACTTTTCCGGCAGCTGTCAAAAGAACCTTACCACCATTCTCAAGAATCTCAAGCGCATTGTCGTCTAAAGTGGAAGTAATGTAAATGCCGTCTGACACAGTCGAAGTCTCCTCCTCGGGGTAAACCCAGAATTCCCAGGTGTTATTTCCCTTGTCTCCGACATTTACCGAGAGTGAGAATTTTGTCGGTTTTTCAATACCCTCAAAAGAAAGAGGAAGTTCCCCGACACTATTGTTCTTACCCGCAGGTATCATACGCTCTGTAAGTGTTCCCTTTGCGAAAATATCACCCTTGTCATCCCTGACGATATAGCTAACCTTTGTTGATGGAAGATCACTCCCGGAGGCATTCATGACTTCAACCGGTATCCAGACCATTTCTTTGTCTGAGAAGACGAATTTGGGAAATTTAGCCAAAGGAACTACCGGGCTGCAGAATTGTCTCCATTCCTCAGGCCCTACATATCCCTTTTCTTTCCAGAATACATTCAGGACTCCTTCGAGTGCTGTTCCCTGGCCGCTGTAATCATTGAGGGCAAGCAGCTGGAAACCGGTATAATCGGGTGTACGGAGATTTCTTTCGATTTCATATTTATAGCAGAGTGTCTGAAGTTTTCCGCTCGACATCAGGAATTTCCTCCCCATATCCTTCATGCCGTTCTTCTCAAGAAGATCCTTGAAGATTTCAAAGTTGCGTGCCTTGTATGGACCGGTATACTGTGAGGTCTCCTCAAGGTCGGGGAAAGCGCACCATTGACCCTGCTCATGTGCGAGAATAGGAGAGTTGTTCTCCTTGATGTTGTCGGAAGTCTTGAAATTGCGTGGCCATCTTATATCTGCGGTGTAATCATCATCGCTCGAAGGGGCGTGATTCTTCCATTCCAATCCGCGTCCGCCACCCTTGACATGATATTCACTACCATCATCCCAGACCCAGCCTCCTCCAACCGAGGCTCCGCAATATATCTTGGTGGGGTCATAATCCTTCATTATCTCAACCCATCGGTTGGTATATGGCACCCAGTTCCCTGCCGGTTCGTTTCCAGCGGCCATCATGACGAACGACGGGTGATTGCCATAGCGATCGATGATAGCCTTCCCCTCAGCAATCAGGAAGTCGTCGATTGCCATGCCGCTGTTGAGCTTCACACCATGATTGGGCCATGATGGACCCTCCGGCTGGAGATAGATGCCGGCTTTGTCGGCGGCCGTGAAAGCAGCCTCCGGAGGACAGAAACTATGGAAACGCATCATGTTGATGCCATATTCCTTGCACTTAGAGAAGACATATGCCCACGATTCCTCATCTGTAGGTGCATATCCGGTCAACGGGAAACAGCAATTCTCTACCGTTCCCCTGATATATACGGGGTTACCGTTTACAAGGATATTTCTGCCGGACACCTCTATGTCTCTCATACCGAATGACAGAGTTCTCGTATCATCACCCAATGTGGCGTTGAGATGGTAAAGTGGAGTGGAAAATTCATCCCACTTACGGATCTTGTCACCCATATCAACTGTAAAAGAAAGAGTATCTCCCTTTACCTCAGGTACTCCCGCAAGGAAAATATCAGCCCCGTCATCAGATTCTACTTTTACAGATGCTTTTTTCAATCTTGAAGAATCACCCCCTTTAATCACCTTTACAAGGGCTTTCTTTCCCTTCACATCAGGAAAGACCCTAACATTCCTGATATAGAGATCGGAGGGGGTAGACTCAAGGTAAATATCTCCGGTGATGCCGTTCCAGTTTCCTTGTGTCTGGTCTGTCACGCTGTGAGAATCCTGACCCACACATACGTTCTCTATGCCATTGTAGACAGTCAGTTCTATCGTGTTTTCAGAACCGGGAGTGACGAATTCAGTGATGTCGAATTCATGAGGAGTTGAAAGCGACATCCTGTGTCCGGCTTCCTTCCCATTGACCTTAAGGGTGGTTTCGATATGCGGACGTTCGAGATGCAGGACAATCCTGTTCCCTTTCCAGTCTTTGGGAACTGTGACAGTCTTGGAATAATATGCCTTTCCTACATATTCCTTATCGGGAGTAAGGAAAAAGGGGAACTTGATGTTGCCGGGTTGGCGATAGGGCTTGTATAGGTCGCTGTAATAGTAAGACATGTCATAGAGCGACCCGGTCCATTTTGTCTTGGTGTCGACATCATTACCTTTCCCGTTTGTCAGCATGGAACCTGGGAGGGTGATCTCGTCATCATAGACCACTTCGTCACCATAACCGAATTTCCAGACACCCGAAAGGTCGATTCTCTGTCCGGCTGAGAAAGAGGTCAGGGTTGTTGAAAGTAAGATGAATGAAAGAATATTACGTTTCATATTTCAGATGATATTACCGTTATTGATTCCACCGTCTCTCCCGGAGTTATGTCGGCCTCTTCGGGGAAGTAGACCGGCATATTTTCCTGAAGCGGAAGAACGCGCAACTCCAGTTCATCCGCATCTTCCGGAAGACGTGACAGACCGACAAGCATCGGTCTTCCGTAATAGAAATTGTCGGCTATAAGTTCGCCATTGCAATAGACACGTGCCACATCGCCTCGGTATTTAATGCTTAGCAGGAGATTATCCCTTTCAGACGCCGGGGGAAGGTCTGTAATCCTATATACTGCCGCGTGCTTGAAATCGTCATCAGTCGGAGCCTCAGCCACCTTATTGACCCCGATTGTGATGATCCTGTCTTCCCCGGCTTCAGCAACTTTAGTCAGTTTCGGGGATAATGCGGGCAATTCAGAAGCCGGTCTTTCCGGGAGAAAGAGGCGAGATGCCTGGTCAGGAGTAAGAAGGTATATATTACCGAATACCGGACGATCGGGACCATAAGGTTTAAGATTCTTATAGACCTTCCCGCCATAGGAAATCTCAGTCTTTATCCCGGGAATCTGCTCGAGATAGATCTTCCCCTCACGATTGGCTATCAGTTGGGCCGTAGCATAGCGGATTCCGTCGATATTCACAGGGAAGATACATGAAGTCCCGGCCGGGATTGTGATAGGGCGCGAGGGAAATTTCACACCGCAGACATCAAACTGTACTCCTTTCTTGTCTGTAAGATTCATCAACCGCTCATAGTTGTTTATGAAGACGAAACCGCTGTCTCCATTTGACCGGTAAGACCAACGTAGAGTCTCGTCGCTCCCTTTGGCAAGATCCTGATCCGCGGGAAATGAAGCCTCCATAGGTGCGAGCAGTTTACCGTAGTCTTTCATGAAAAGATGAAGCTTGCGGAGGGTATAGTATTGGGGATATGGTTGACCGAACTCACCCAAGGGCGATTGAAAATCGTAGTTCTTGACAGGGAGATCATTATAATTGGTTGCCGGGGTGCGTTGATTCTCATTAAGGTAACTTTTACCCACTGGATTCGTCCCTCCGTGGTACATGTAGTAGCCGAGCAGGTTGCTGCCACTCCCGAGTTTGACCACAGCAAGTGAATAGACATCTTCGGGATAGATATATGGCCGACGGTGGTAGGCTACCATTATACCACCACCCAACTCACATGTAAAGTAGGGATATTTCTCATCACCATCCGTAAGCTTTTCCTTCTGATCTTTCAATTGCTCTGAGGCTATGGCTGTGGAGCTACGGAATCCTTTAAAGTTGAAGGCCTTATAATAGTTGCCTGCCGTCGGCTTGAGAGATCTCTCCCAGAAACCGTCGGGATAATCGCCATAGAGAGGTATCATCTCTCCGTATGGTACCGGCGTCTTTAATTCAGGCCAACCTGTTCGCGTATAGAATGGGAGATCGAAACCGATCTTCTCTGCCATTGACTTCAGGGCTATCAGATACGAACCGTGCCCCCGATACTCATTATCAAACTGACAGGCCATAACTGGCCCCCCGTCTTTCCACTGAAGCCCCTGTATCTGCGTAAAGATCTGTCGGTATAAACTTTCTACTGCTTTAAGAAATTCAGGAGATTCGCTGCGCGATTTGATACCCTTTTCGAAAATCCAGTCCGGTATACCTCCATTGCGTGCTTCTCCATGGCAAAACGGACCGACCCGGAGCACAACAGGCATACCCTCCTCCTTGCATATTTCGATGAATTTCCTCAAATTGCGCTGACCGCTCCAATCGAACACACCCTCTATTTCCTCTATATGATTCCAGAAAACGTAGGTGGCGATGACGGTGACACCCCCATCTTTCATCTTTCTTATTGATGATCGCCATTCTTTTTCCGGCAATCGGGAGTAGTGGATTTCCCCCATAACCGGAACAACGCGCTCTCCATCAAAAATCAGACTCTGAGAATCCCATTTAATATCTGATTCAAAGAGATGTGATGGAGAATTTGCTGAAATATTTGAAGATAAGGAAAGTATTGCACCGGTGATGAGTGGAAAAATCGGTATTTTCATGATTTTAAGGTTGATTTATTTTGCAAAATTAATACCATTATGAAATTCCACAAATGATTAATTGACTAAAATGGATGGAAAATTTTATATTCTCAACACTTGAATTATTGAAGGTAGAAAATTTATTGAAAGAAGAATTAGGTACTTTTTCAAGATTCTTTGTCGTTATAATAAAAACACCATCATCATGAAAAGAAAAATTCTACTTCTTCTGACGTGTATATCCATCTGTATCATGGGGTCTGCCCGTCAACCCCAAAAAGGTTATCGTGGATTCTTTGACTGGAGCAACAGTCTCCGCTCTCAAAAAGTCGGACTGATTTATGATGCTGACAATATAGTGGCTTATAACAGACAAAACCTCTTCTACACCGGTTTTTCAACAACCCACGGTTACCAGATCAATCAGAAATTTTTCGTTGGTGTCGGTTTCTCTGTTGAACAATGCAGCAAAACGGATAACTGGCTTCTTCCGGTCTTCGCGACAGGACGGATGGACATGAAATTCGGTAAGTTCACTCCATTCGGAGAAGTAAGACTCGGAGCCAATCTCACCAACGGGGGAGGGGTATACTTTTCTCCGTCGATAGGCTACAGATTCAATTGGGGAAGAAAATTTGCAATCAATCTTGGTGCCGGACTTTCCCTTTTAGGGTATAAGGTGATGATGTATGATATTGTTGAGCCTTTTCCGAATTACTACGATATTATTTATGTCGGAACGGAACACCATGTCAGACCATATTTCACTTTTAAAATCGGGATAGAGATTTAATTTATAGATTCTCAGATAAACTTGTGGGTCTGAAACTATGTGAGGCAATTCATGAAATCAGAGAAAATATACAATATTCTTGTGGCTGTTGCATGTATATTCACAACTATATCGTGTAACCGGGATGTTTTCATTGACAGTGGCGATCTGCCCACACACACCGAGGCTTCTGTTGAAGGTGACGGAGGGGAGTGGTCAGCTGTATATTCCCGGAAAGGACTCATTCGCGTATATATCGACTGTTCGGACTCAGAGAAAAAATACATTACCTGCTATGGCGAACATGGAGAGGTAGATCCGGATTCGGATGCATCAAAGATAAAGGAAATCAACTTTGAGAACCCTGTCCGGTGGTATTCCTTCGGTTTTATCGACAGCATGATCTATTTCCGCAGCATCTATAATGCCTCCTCTTCTTATAAGGTCAGACTTTTCCTTGAATATGAGAGTGGTGAAACCAAACAGATTACACTTTCCCTTACGGAAGGCACACCTCTTAAGACGGTTTACTATTTCTATATCGGAAATATGGAAATTGAAGAAGATATTGATCAGATAACCCGTCGCACCGGATTTGTTAACAACAGTTCCCTTCCACAAAGACTGGAGATAATGCCTTTCAGAGAGGCTAACTGCAGCTACGAGATACAGGCTCTGGATCAATGGGCGGATGGTCTTGAACTAACGCTGCCGATGCTTGTCTATGATGGATCACAGTGGCAATTGAAAGAGTTTGATAATATCCGGATAGGGGAGAGACGCAGTTTTCTAACTGAAGAATATGATGACACAAAGATCAGTGTGACAGTGCCTCCTAATACTACTGCACGCGTCACATATACTCTTCACTACTCTCGCAACCGCACACGTGGAGAAATCAGTTTCTATAATGCGGAGACTGACTATACCTACAAGACCGAGGTGCTATGGACAGCAGTCTACGCTACAAGGTTCAATTATAAAGTAGACTACGAGTGATGACAGTCTAAATTCCACATTCCAAATTCCAAATTCCAATGAAGGTCCTGAAATACCTCATAATCTTTTTAGTCTGCATAGCCGGTGGATTCTTGATCGGCTCACTTGCCGGGTCTCTGATTTCAGGGAAATCTGTTGCCGAGTCGGTTGTGAAACTGAAGAGTCTTGAGATATGGGAATTTATTATAGTTCCTTTAGTCGCTTTAGGTTCTGCATTGGTGTCTTTCGCAATTCTTGTCATCATTCATGAGGCGGGGCATCTTGTAGCCGGATTACTCACCGGTTATAAGTTTGTTTCATTCCGGATCTTCAACCTTACATTCATCAAGGAGAATGGAAAAATCAAAGTAAAGCGATTCTCTATTGCAGGAACAGGGGGGCAGTGTCTGCTAACTCCACCCGATCTTCCTGCTGATGAACTCCCGGTTTTCTGGTATAACATAGGCGGAGTTCTCGCAAATGTATTGGCACTCCTTCTTATATTACCCCTTTTCTGGATAATCGATAATCCATTTGGAATCATATTCGTGGCTGTCTTTGCTGTGATTGACCTTATACTCATTCTGATGAATGGGATTCCCATGAACAAGAACGGCCTCTGCAATGATGCCGGAAATATCGGGATGTTGAGGAGGAATCTGAAGGCGAGAAAGGGTTTGATGAACCAACTCAATGTGAATGCCATGATTCAAAACGGCTTCCGACCCAAGGATATACCGGAGTCTTATTTTACAATCGATGATGATTCTGACATCAACTTCACAAATCCGATGGAGGTCAGCGTGCCGCTGATGCATGCTGACCGACTTATAGACGCCGGGGAGAATGAGAAGGCTTATGGCGAACTCAAGTCTCTTTACATACACAAAGATGAGATCATGGGTCTTTATGTGAAGGAGATTGCTTGTGAACTTGCCTATACGGCCATGACAACAGGGCGAATCGAGGAGGCAACTGAGTTACTCGATGAAGATTTAATGAAATATCTCACTGCTTATTCTAAGGTGATGTCTTCGAAACAAAGAATACTTTTTGCAAAGGCTCTTCTGATTGACCGCGATTACGGGAAAGCCGAGGGTATTTATAAGTCTCTTCTGGAATCCTCGGCAAATTACCTTCTTCAGGGTGAGGTAAAAAGTGACCTCGACCTCATGCAGAACCTTTTATCAGCTAACCCCTAACCGCAAACCTCTAACCGCCTTGCCAAAGGCTTAAAAAATAACCCCTAACCACCAACCCCATAACCGCTTTGCCTAAGGCAAAGCCTCAAATCTTGTATTATCGGATAAAAACCGTTAAATTTGCAACCCTAACCTTTAACATTAATCCGATATGATGTCAAAAATCCCGTTCAACTTCATCTGGCGCAGTCTTCTTGGAGGAGTATCCATCGGCATTGCCGCCCTGGCTTTTCTGCGAGGCGGAAAACTGATCGGCGCAGCCCTGTTCGCCTTCGGTCTCTCCGCCATAATTATGAGTAAATGGGCCCTCTTTACCGGGGCTTGCGGGTTTGCGGACTATCGTAAGGCTTCCGGGTGGGTAAATGTCTTCTTTATGTTGGCATGTAATGCTGTCGGCGTCATCGTGGCCGCTATTCTTGGCGGAGTTCAGGAATCCGTGGAAGCCGCTGAGACTGTGGCTGCCTTAAGATTCGGAGCCGCTCCCCTGAAGCTCTTCGGAGGTGCGATCTTGTGCGGTTTCATCATGACTGTATCAGTGATGCATGCAAGAGAGGGTAAATGGCTACCGCTTATCCTCGGAATACCCACATTCGTAATTTGCGGATTCCCGCACTGTGTGGCTGATGTCTGCTATTACTGTCTTGCGGGACAATGGGGATGGCCGTGGCTGATAACCATCGCCGGAAATTTTATCGGGTGTAATATTCCCACCCTCACGACACTGGGAAAGCGCAAGCCTCTCCTGCTCGAATGATTTTCATTCCTTGAGGGAAATTGGCTTGTGTTCTATGACGAGTTGCTTGTAATATGAGAGGAGCAATGCTGTCAACGGAAGAGCTATGATCATGCCGATTATCCCGAGAAGCGTTCCCCAGATAGAGAGAGAAAGGAGAATGATGGCCGGATTCATGCCAAGCGATTTGCCCATGATTTTGGGAGTAAGGATATAATCGCAGATACTCTGGCTCACTACATATACAAGGCAACATTTTCCCAACATAGGCCAGAAAGCCACAGTGCCGTCAAGCGATGTGATGAAGCAGATTACGGCCACCGGTATAAGGGTAACATATTGGAAATATGGAATCATGTAGAGAACTCCGACGAGTATACCCATCACGATGGCGAGCGGCAATCCGATAATGGAGAACCCTGCCGAATAGAACACCGCAGCACAACCGGCTATAAGAAGCTGACTCCGGAAATATTTGTTCATGCTGTCTTTGATATCACGGCAGATCTGCAGCACGGGGGCCTTATATTTTGCGGGCAAAAGCAGTCGCGCACCCCTACCTAAGCTACGGTAATCTATCATTATGAAGATTGTGTAGATGAAGGTGAGTAGGTATTCTACGAAACGCATCAGGAACTCAAGGAGAGCTCCGATGAGCGTTTCTCCCTTGTTGAGAAGCAAATTTGTGTTTCCATTCTCAAG
>CAZMHE010000053.1:12926-15378 GCA_964566015.1 uncultured Sangeribacter sp.
CGCTGGTTGCATTCCACGAGTGGTTCAAGAATGTATGATATAAGACATGCAATGCCGAAGGGTAGGAGAACATTCTTGAGGATACCGATGAGCCAGACCACAGCTGCTATTACGGCGATGGTTATGATCATTCTGACGACACGGTCAAATGTGAATGGTCGAGACATATTATTGTTCGTTAAATATAATTACTGTAGTGGATAAAACTATTGAGAATGTCCCGGCGAGAGAGACTCTTTCTCCGTGGATTACTCTATACTATTTCAACAAGGATAGGAATGGTTTGTTTCCAAAGAAAGGATTTGATTTGCAAAATACCTGCGAAATTTCTAATTTTGCCCCGTAATCAACCAACCAATCAGTAATGCAAGACTACATATCCCTTCGAATCGACGCCAATCCGTGCTCGGAAATATTGACAGATCTTCTCGCTGCATTCCTCTGCGATATAGGGTATGAGTCGTTCACTCCTGATGAGACTGGTCTGACAGCTTTCGTCCGCGAAGACCTTTATGATGAGGCAGCCGTGAAGGATGTCTTAGATAATTTCCCTATGGAAACTTCGTTCTCAGTCTCCTCAGAGAGGGTAGAGGGGGAGGACTGGAATCAGGAATGGGAGAAAAACTATTTCAAACCAATCCTGATCGGTGAGGAGGTAGCGGTTCACTCCTCTTTCCATACCGATATCCCCGATGCAAAATATGACATCGTCATTGACCCCAAGATGGCGTTCGGCACGGGGCATCATGCCACGACTTCTCAGATGATGCGCCATATCCTCGAAGCAGATATGAACGGCAAAAGTGTGATTGACATGGGCACCGGCACAGGCATCCTTGCTATTCTTTGCAAGATGAAAGGGGCTTCGGAAGTTGCCGGGATCGAAATCGATCCATTTGCATGGGAGAATGCCGTGGAAAATGCCAAGCTTAATAATGTAGAGGTTAATATGATATGCGGCGATGCGGGAAAACTTGCGGACCTTGGGAACGCTGATTTCTTTCTCGCCAACATTAACCGTAACATCATCACTTCCGACCTTGAGTCTTATGCTTCCCGACTGAAGAAAGGTGGAAAAATGATGTTGAGCGGATTTTATGAAGCTGACATACCGATAGTGGAGGAAGTGGCAAACCGCTATGGTCTCCGCAAGGAGAAAACTCTGGTTGAGAATGATTGGGCTGCCGTGCGTTTCGTTAAATTGGATTAACAAATAACTTAATAATCCCGCTGATATTGTTGCATTAACATTTTTTAACCCGATTAGGGCAATAAAATATTTGCGTATATCGGGTAAATGTTATAACTTTGTATTCGGAAAATTATAGCAAACCAAAAATAAGACAAGAATCAAACACAAACCCAATTGCCTATAGAAGAATTCTACTCAAACGAAAAGATCAATAGAATGGCAAAAAAAACAGGCATGACCGACGAGCAGTTGGTCAAGGCTTACGCAGAGGGCAACAACGAGGCTTTTGACACTCTTCTCAAGCGTCACAAAGACAGGATATATAATTATATCAAGCGCATCATCAAGAATGAGGATGTGGCCAACGATATATTTCAGGAGACATTTGTCAAGGCTATCCTGACCATCCGTCAGGGTAGATATACAGAAAACGGCAAGTTCCCTGCTTGGATATCCCGTATTGCGCACAATCTCATCATCGACTATTACCGTCAGGAGAAATCAGAGAATGTTCAGAGCGCCGACCTTGAAGACGTGGATGTCCTCAACCGTAAGGAACTTTGTGAAGACACCATAGAAGATATCATCATCTCCGAACAGATACGTGAGGATGTTAAGAGCCTCATCAAGGAGCTCCCGGAGCTACAGAGGGAAGTCCTCAACATGAGATACTATCAGAACCTCTCGTTCAAGGAGATTGCGGATATCACGGGTGTGAGCATCAACACTGCCCTTGGCAGGATGCGCTACGCTATTCTCAACCTCCGCAGAATAGCTCAGGAAAACGACATAATTCTGACCGTCTGATAAATATAAGCTGCCTACTTCAGTGTGACGCTTATAAAAGACATTCAGATTTTCGCCTTAATTGTGTCCCGGTCGCATTCCCGACCGGGACATTCAGTTTCAATCAAATTGACAAAAAATTATATGTCATAATAATAAAAAAATTGGAGGCGCGTTATAAAAATGTAGTTTCACTACAAGATTTCGTCTCAAAGAA
Source organism: uncultured Sangeribacter sp. (assembly GCA_964566015.1). GTDB lineage: Bacteria > Bacteroidota > Bacteroidia > Bacteroidales > Muribaculaceae > Lepagella. Next base: position 15,122 of record CAZMHE010000053.1, read on the forward strand.
TCTTTAACATAAAACGCCCCTCTGCCTATGAGAAACGATTCTACAATGTTCTCACTTTCAAAGACCGACGATGAATTCACATATGAGTCTGATTCATCTCCACGTCATTCAACTATATTATTTATCAGACAGTTTGCACGTGTCTGTAACAGATTCGGAAGTCCCGAATTTTCATCGATAATTCTGAATTAAAAGAAATACCTGCCGGGGGTGACTGGATTTGACAGCACGTAGAAACGGTAAGTAAGCATGCAGAG
>CAZMHE010000054.1:0-14892 GCA_964566015.1 uncultured Sangeribacter sp.
CCCCAGCTGTTCTCGACCATCCATTTCTTGGGCTGCTCTTTCTCATCGAGGTCAACGGCCACAAGGGTCATGGCGTGTGACGATCCGCTGTCGAAGGACCTGATCCGGTCTGCCTTGTCCATGCCGAAATTCACCCCGAAAAGCGACTCATAGTCATAGTTGTCGGTGTCGAGAAGTCCGTTGTCCCGATTGTAGAATTTCCCAACATCACAAGAGAAATACATCGCCTCGTTTCCCTTGATGCTCTCGATAGCCATCTTCTTGATCTCATCGAGGGGAAGGTTGATATAGGTCCAGTTGGAACCGTCGTAAGTGTGGCGGTCATAATCGATCTCGTAAAGACGGTAGTATTCGCGCGTAGGGTCGTTCATTAGCATTACATAATCGTTCTTCAGGTCGTTGCCGATAAACTCCCGATAGAAACTCTGCGGTGTGTAGGTCTTCGTATCAATCACCTTGCCGTCTTTGTCCTTGCGTGTCCAGGTAAACTCGGTAGGGGGTACGCCGAGAGTGAGCGCAAGCATACGGTAAACGTCTGTAAGCATCTCCTCCTTGGCCGAAGCCAGTTCCTTAGGCGACTTACCCTCTTCCTTCATGCGGCGCAGCCTGAGACCGTCCTCACGCAACTTGCGACGTATCATGCGGCTCAGTTTGGAAGTGGCATTGCTGGAATAAGTCTCAACCATCACACTTGCCGGCACGACGCCATATTTCAGGAGATTGTCAGAGAGACCGGTGTATTGCCCTCCGTCGCTCAGCGGATTCTTGAAAAGGAACTCCACGGTCTTGTCGTCCATCGGGCGGTCGGAAGTGTCGATCACACCTTGCAGGAAAAGATTTGATTTCTCAAGCTGGTCGAAGAAGAAATTATAGTTTTGTGAAAGCTTGATCTCCGGCATGTCGTTGCGCGACATCATCTGTGCGCGGAGCACGTTGAGGCCGGTGAAGAGCCAGCAACGCCCCGATGATTTCTGGTCGGTGATTCCTTTGCTCTTGACGCGATGAGAGAAATTATCGTCGAAATTATTGCGGTTGTCGCCGTTGAGCGCGAGCACGTCAATATCCGTGCCGCGCAGGGCGTTTGAGCGGGCCTTGTCGGCAGGTGAATTGGTATATGATGAACGGAGTCTTCCGAGCATAGCCCCGTCGATACCTCCCGAGGGGTTGGCCGCCGAGAGCGTGAGCGCAATGCCGGAGAGAGCCAGAGTTAGAAAACGGTAATTCATATTCAGGATAATGTGTGATGTGCAACGATGGTCAGAGATACATGACAATGGTGGTGACAGAGGCCGGATCTATAAATACCTTATCTTCGAGGTTGAAACGGCTCTGACGTAGTTCCTTGTCGGCTGTGGTGGTGTATGTGAAGATGGCCTTCGTGCCCTCCGGCGAGGGCATTTCGACAGTCACGCCGTTCTCAGCATCATAGTTGGTGAGCACCATGACGATTCTCGAATTGTCAGGAGCGATGTAGGCCGATCCGAAGAAATCTTTCGTCTCGTCGAGAGTCAGGTCGATACGCTTATAGCCCGGACGCACGAAAAGACTGTAGTTGCCGAGTACCCACAGGTTAGGGGTGGCGCGGACGGTGCCCCCTTTCTTGAAATCGTCGCTGTAAGCACCCCCGACAGGAGTGGTCTGGATAAGCTCGAAACGGTTCTTCTGATCATACCTCTCCACCGACATGGCCGTCCAGTAGCTCCATGAGGAGCAGTTGACCACCGTAAGGTCATTATGGATGACGCGGCTCATGTATTGGGCAATCATGAATTCGGTGGCTTTGTCGTAGCCGGCTCCCAGTTCAGCCGGGGCATCCCCGAGCATCGACCACTCCGTCTGATAGACCTTCAGGTTGCGCGCCTTTGCGGCTGTATTGACCTGAGAGCGCACATTGCGCATACCGCTCCATGTGCCGTCGGTCCAGTAGCTGTGGCCGCAGATGAGATGATCAGTATGCTTCAGGTCGCCTATATATGACTTGGAAGAGGGATTGTAGAAAGCATCGATAGTGTTTGAGCGGGCGTTGGAGTTTCCCTTGTAGAGGTCTTCCCATGAAGCGGCCTCCGCGAGAAGTATCTTCGTGCCGAGGTTCTTGGCCTCGAGAGCCTTGTCGAGTTCCCGAGCGAGGCGGGCAATCTGTTCGTTCTGCCATCCGGAACCCTCCTGACTGGCCTCGCCGTCGCCCTCGACACCCCAGTCGAACTGCGGTTCGTTGACGGGTGAGATATGGCTCACGTTATATCCCGCTTTCGTGAAATGGTCGGCAACTTCAGCCATATATACGGCATAAGCGGCATAGGATGCGTCTTTCAGGTTCCCCTTATCTCCGCTTCCCGAATAGCCGAACCCGTTGATGGTGTATTGCACGAGAGGTGAATTGCTGAAGAACACGAAATTCTCGCAACCCATATTCTTCGCCTGCTCCATGAAATAACGTTGCCCGGCACAGGCGTTCCAGTTGTAGGAACCGGTGAAATTGAAACTCTCCGCACGGTTGTTGGCCGTGATATTCGACTCATCGCCCTGCTGAGCCGAGCCGGCCCCGAGATTGACTCGCCACATCGAGAGACCGATACCGTTCGGGTCACCCTCATCGGGGATATTCTGCGAGAAAAGGAGAGTGGCTATGTCATAGCGGTTATCGGTCCAGTACTGGCCGATCTGGTTGGGCAGCCAGCAGTCGGAGGCCGCGAATCCGTCGATCTCCTGATAAGTCTTCGAAGCGTCGACAGTCACTTTCTTTGTAATAAGCGGGAAAGTGGCAATGGGTGATGTGACATCGTCGTCAGGGCTGAAATTGGGTCCTGTCGAGCCTCCGGTGCCTGCCGGATGCTTCGTGGAGACTCCGTGCGGTTCGTCGCTGCAGGCGGAGAGTGCGAAGAGCGCGGCTCCGCAGATCAGGGCCATTCGGTATATATTCATTGTCGTAAAGTGCATATTGTTGGTTAAATGAAGAAAGGTTCGGGATCACCACCCCGGATTCTGTTTGATGGCGCCGTTGGAGTGCTCGATCTCATAGTTGGGGATAGGGTAGAGGAGATCGCGCTTCTCATCGAAGAAATACCCCTTGGTGCTCGATTCGATCTGGTTCCATTTCTCATACTTGTCGGCATCGTCGCTGCGGTTGTATTTCACGAAAGATCCTTCGGGTCCCATCACGGAGCACATCATCTTCTTGCCGTCGGGGCCATCCCAGCGGCGCAGGTCGTAGAGGCGGCACTGCTCGTGGGCAAGCTCGAGGCGACGCTCGGCCCGAATGGCGTCGCGCAGCTCAGTGCCTGTCGAGGTGACGCCGGCAAGTCCCACGCGTGAGCGCACTTCATTGAGAGCCCATTGAGCCTGTGTTGTCTCGCCCATCTCGGCGCAGGCCTCGGCATACATCAGCAGCACGTCGGCATATCGGAGCACACGGTGGTTGAGGGGTATCTTGTCAATGGCATACGTCTCGGGACGGTCCTCGAGGGGGAGGAAATATTTGCGGATGAGACGGGCCGACTTGTGCTGGGCGGGGTCGATGAGGTAGCCACGGTAATAGTCGCCGGCCGACCATCCGAAATTCTTGACATAGTCCTGAAACTTCACATCATTGATGGCGCAGACCGTTGTGTTGTTCTTGACAAATTCACTGAAGCGGGTCTCTCCGGCAATCTCCGTACACATTGTCTTGATGATGGTCCAGCGGAGACGCTCCGTGTCGCCGGCGGCGATGAAGGCGTTCTCCAGGTCGGAGGTGGGTTGACCCCAGGCCCAGCCGTCGCCGATGCCGTTGCGGCAGCCGGTCACGACCGTCAGCGAGCCGCCGAGGTTATAGGTGTTGCCTCCGTAGGTCTGCTGCACCTCGAAAAGCGATTCCTTGCTGTTGTTGTGCTTGGGGCTCCAGACATCGCCGAAATTCTCGAGAAGTGAATACTCTTTTGATTCGATCACATACTTCAGCGTAGCCCTGGCTTCCTCCCATTTCCCCTGATAGAGCTGAGCCTTGCCGAGGATTCCGAGAGCCGCGCCGCGTGTTGCGCGACCCGTCTCGGCCGCCGGCTGCTCGCTGCGTTCCGGAAGATCGGCGGCGGCAAGCTTCAGTTCCTGCTCGATAAACTCATAGCAATCCTCCTGCGAGGAACGCTCCACACCCGCGCCCGTGTTGGCGTAGTCGAGAATCATCGGTACGCCGCCGAAATTGCGCACAAGGTCAAAATAGAAGAACGCGCGCAGGAAACGCATCTCCGCAATGCGGCGTGTCTTCAGGTCGGCGTCCATATTCACATAGGGAATCTTCTCGAGACCGAGATTGCAGGTCGTGATGCCCTGGTAGCGTGCGCCCCAGAAATTCTGGAGTATGCCGTTGACATTGGCAGTGGCGCGGAAGTGTGTAACAGGTTCATAGCCGTCTTCCTGGGTCGTGTTGCCGTCCCAAAGGTCGTCGGTGGTCATGTCTGACATGAGCCAGGGGTTGTAGATCTGCCACCAGCCGCCACCCTTGGCAATCTGGTAATAGCAGCCGGCCACATAAGCCTCCGCCTCGTCGGGATTAGAGAAATATGTGTCGAGATTCTCCTTGCCGCGCACCTCCTCATTGAGGAAGTCATCGCATGAAACGCTCATCGTCATGCAGAGCAGGGCGGTCAGAGTATATATGATCTTTTTCATTTCTTACGTATTGGAAAATGAAGTGTCAGCTTGTTTCAGAATTTGATGTCAACACCGAAGAGATATGTCTGCGGCGTGGGGTAATTGGCGTTGCCGATACCCTTCTCGAGCACGTTCCCGTCGTAGAACGGACGCTCCGGGTCCATCCCCGTGTAGCGCGTGATCGTGAAGAGGTTCTGCGCCGAGAAATAAAGTCGCAGACGCATTGCGCGGGTCCATCTCTCCGGGAAGGTATAGCCGAGTGTTATCAGTTTGCAGCGGAAATACGAGCCGTCTTCAACAAAGAAAGTCGACACGCGACTGTAGTTCTGGTTGAGGTCGCTGTAGGAGAGGCGCGGAATGTCGTTGCTCGTGCCCTCGCCGTGCCAGGCCTTCGCGAGTGTGCCGCGATACACGTTCTGTCCGCCACCACCGGAGTAGCGTTTCTTCTCGAGATTGAAGACATCGTTGCCGAAAGTGCCGTAGAAATTGGTGAGGAAATCCCAGCCCTTGTAATTTAGCCCGAGGGTGAAGCCCATCATGAGGTCGGGGTAAGGATTGCCGATATAGCTCTTGTCTTTCTCATTGAGCACGCCGTCATGGTTGAGGTCGAGGAAACGTATGTCGCCCGGTTGGGCATCCGGCTGGAGAAGAGCACCGTGTTCGTCGGTGTGGTTTCTCACCTCTTCCCAGTTCTGGAAAAGGCCGTCGGCAGTGTAGCCGTAGAAGCGTGAGATGAGGGCTCCGTCTTCATTGCGGATGATGCTTTCGCTCATGCCTCCGCCGGAGAGCACGGGGCCGTCGCCGGAGAAGCGGATAGCCTTGTTACGTACCGTCGAGAGCTGCACGCCGACATTGTATGAGAAATCACCCGCACGGTCGCGCCAGTCGAGCGAAAGCTCCCAGCCGCGTGCGCGCATTTCGCCGATATTCTGCATGATGGCGCCCATCCATGCCGGATTGCCGGCGATGAGCAGACCCTCAGCCTTGTATAGCATGTCGTGGCTGTATTTCTGGTAGACGTCAAACGTCAGGTTGAGGCGGTTGTTGAGGAAAGTGGCGTCGATACCGAAATCATAATCCTCAACCGTCTCCCAGCGCAGGTTAGGGTTGCCCATCTGCCCCACGATAGAGGCCGGATAACGATCCTGCGGGGAGCCGAATACATAGTTCACCTTATTGTCGATCGTGGAGATGAAGAGACCCGGGTCGATCGTCTGGTTGCCCACCTTGCCCCAGCCGAGACGAATCTTGGCGTTGTCGAGCCAGCCGCGTGTGCGGGCCATGAACGGCTCTTCGGAGAGTCGCCATGCGAGCGAGACGGAAGGGAAGGTGGCCCAGCGGTTGCCGGCGGGGAAGCGTGAGGAACCGTCGCGGCGTATGGAGGCGGTCAGGTAATAGCGGCCGTCGAAGTTATACATCACGCGGCCGAGGAATGATGCGAGAGTCTGATACTCCGTGTTGCCGTCGGCAAACTGGTCGCCGATGCCGGCGCCGACCTGATGCAGAAGGTCGCTACCCGCAGGGATGTCCTGACGCTCTGCCCGTGCCCAGTAATTGGCATAGCGTTCAGCCGTGAAGCCGATCATCGCCGTCAGGTTGTGCTTCTCGGCGAAAGTGTCGGTATAGGTTGCAGTGTTGGTCCAGCTCCAGTTGATCTGGTCGGTGTATTTACGCACGTCGGAATTGTTGGTGTTCTGCTCCAGTGCGTCGATATGGAAAGCATAGTTGTAGGAATCGTCGCGCTCATACCAGAGGTTGCCGCCGAACTGCGTGCGCACGATCAGCTGCCTTATCGGCTGGATCTGGATGTAGGGGTTGGCGATGAGCTGGAACTTGGTGCTGTGGTTGTCCATGCGTGCCAGCGAGGCCACAGGGTTCCATTCCTGATTGTTGTAGGATCGCTGGTAATTGTTCATCGGGTTCGCCGGATCCCATTCATCCTCCGGGCGGAACACCGGAGTCGTCGGGTCCATGCCCATAGCCGCGGAGAAGAGCTCCGGGGCACTCTCCCAGTTCTCGAGGTTCGGCGCGAGGTCGAGACCCGCCTTCAGCCAGGGAGTGAAATTGTATTCGGTGTTGAGCCGGATATTCAGTTTGTCCCAGTAGCCACCCTCAAACTGAGAATTGTTGCGGAAATAGCCGACGGAGAGGCCGTAGACATACTTGTCGTTGCCGCCGCGCACGCTCAGCGAATAATTCTGCACGAGTGCCGTCTTGTTGACCACGAGTTTCCACCAGTCGGTGCTGTCGACCTCGCCATAGTCAACGTAAGGGGAGTTCCAGGGTGCTACGCGTCCGTCGTTCTTGTAGCGGGCGTAGAACACCTTCTCATATTCGTCGGCCCAAGCGATGCTCGGCTTCGGAATATACTGCCAGCCCACGGAAGCGGTGAAATCTACCTGTGTCTTGCCCGCCTTACCTTTCTTGGTGGTGATGATGATCACGCCGTTAGAGGCCCTTGTGCCGTAGATTGCCGAGGCTGAGGCATCCTTGAGCACTTCCATACTCTCGATGTCGTTGTTGTTAAGGAAGTTGATGTTGTCGGTGTTGAGCGGCACACCATCCACTACATAGAGCGGGTTGGTGTTGTTGACGGAGGTCACGCCACGGATGATCACCTTCGGGTTGGTGCCGGGACCGCCGCCGGAGGCTACCTGCACGCCCGGCACGCGCCCCTGGATTGCATCCATCGCGTTGCCCGAGACCATCTCGTTGATTTCAGACCCCTTGATGGTTGAGATAGAGGAGGTGAGGTCGCTTTTCTTGGCCACGCCGTAGCCCACGACCACGAGTTCGTCGAGCGAGGAGCCGCTCTCCTCCATGGCCACATCGATCCGGGTGCGCCCGTTGACGGGGACGGAGATTTCTTTATAGCCGACATAGTTGAAGACAAGCACCCCCTTCGGGTTTACGTTGGTCAGGAGGAAGTGGCCGTCGATGTCGGTCGGGGTGCCCTGGTGGGTGCCCTGCACGCGCACGGTGGCTCCGATCAGGGGTTCGCCGTCAGCTTTTGAGGTGACGATACCCTCGACGGTAAGACCCTGGGCCATGACGCCCAGGCTCCATAAGGTGAGGAGAAAGGTCACGAAATAGTTCTTCATGACGTTTATTGGGTTATAAGGTTATAAGGTTATAGGTTATAAGGTTATAAGGTTATGGGGTTATAAGGTTATAAGGTTATGGGTTATGAGGTTATGGGGTAGGTTATTTCTGGGGGATGAGGCGGCCGCGTTCGGTGTGGGCGTCGAAAATCAGCTTGAACTTACCCCCTTGTTCGAGGCTGCTGATATTCACCCAGTTGTCGGGCACGAATGTCTTGCGGTAATTTTCGTCGCCCCATCTGCCGGTGTCGACCGAGTCACCATATTTCCAGGTGAACCAGTCTGCATTGCCGGTGTATTTTTCATTGTCCGGATGCAGGTTGCCGTAGTAGAGGAATTTCCCGGGGTCTTCCGGATCGTCTACGCGCCATGTGGCGAAATTCCACCAATTGTCATGATGCCAGTTGTGGATCACGAACTTAAGCTTGTCTCCTTTCGTAAGTTGCCAGTCTTCGTAGATATAGATATGCGGGTTCTTATCGTCGCGGGTCATCTTCATCACCTCCTTCGGGGTGTCCGGCATCGGACCGAAATAGAATTCCTGCCACCAGATGTCACCTCCCGACCAATCCCACCAGGTGTTGAGCTCGTCGCTGCCATAGTGCATGTGCATCACAGGGTCGAGTGCCTCCGAGGGGAGATAGGTGGAGTATGTTACGGTGCGGTTTTTCGTGTCGAAATCGAAGAGATAGTATTTCCCCGCTTCATTCAGGCGGATTCTGCGCACTTCGTCAGGATTGTCGCCGAGCTCGGAGGGATTCTCCTTGGAGGGGGCGAAACAGAGCGGTGAGAAGGAGCCCTTCTGACCGAGCAGACACACCTCTGTCCCTGCCTTCTCGTTGTAGTAACGCACCTGATAATGGAAGGGTCCGGTATGGTCGCAGAGGATCGGCACGCCGAAGATGTCGGTGTTGAGGGCGTTCTCGTCGGTCACGTCGCAGAGCCACATTTTCTCGAGGTCCGGGAGCTCCTGCACCTTCACAAGGGAGGTGAACGACACGGAGTGAGCCGCTTCGTTGGCCTCGCGGTCGTAGGCCGTCACGGTGGCGCGCAGGGTAGCCTCCCGGTTGGCGAGGGGTATTTTCTCCGCGAAATCGAATTTGCCAGAACCGTTACCCTCCACACGCCTCGGAAAACCGGCGACAGCCACCGGAGCGTCCTCTCCGGCTGTTACATCCGTCAGGTCGATGTCTACATAGTCCACGACGCGGTTGTCGGCAACGCCGAATGATAGGTTGAAGAGAGTTTTCTCCTTGATGAGCACGATTATCTCCTTGTCCGGATTGCGCGTGAAATAGGGTGGAGTCCAGTCGGCGTCGAGGGTGACGCGCATCTGCCGTGTCTCCTTGCGTCCGCCGATGTCCGTCACGGTGACTTCGATGTTGAAGTCTTCACCCTTCTGTTTGTCATCGATCTTGAAGGTGTAATCGAGGTCATACTCCTTGAGCGGTTCGCCGTAGATTTCGATGATGCCGATGTGTTTGTTGAGGTTGATGTCGTGGCAGACGAGGTCTATGCCGCTTATGCCGTCGGCATCGGTCACTTTCCCTGCGATCCTAATATCGAGGCCTGCCTCCGTGCGGAGGTGTTCTGATTGCAGGGTGAGGGTGGGAGCGCCTCCGTCGACATCTTTCCAGGTGTCATCGCCGCAGCCCGTGAGAAGGGCGAGGGCGATCGGAGCGTATGTATAAAGTAAGAGTTTTTTGGTATTCATACGCAAAATTAGCGATAATCTTGTAGGCTTGCAAGATTATCGCTGAATTTATTAAAGGTTATAGGGTTATGAGGTTATGAGGTTATAGGGTTATAAGAGTGGAATTGAGCATCGCAACGTCAGATGGAGGCTATCAGGATGATGGCTATCAGCGGGGGAGCTATCCAGCGGATGAGGAACACAATGACCGGGGCGGCCTTTACCACGAGTCGCCCGTGATTGCTCAGCTCGCGCATCATGAAGTCTTTGGAGACTCCCCATCCGAGGAAGAGACAGGTCAGTATCGAGGCGGTCGGGAGCATGAAGTTGGTTGCGCTCGTGTCAAGGAAATCGAAGATATTCATCCCGAAAAGACGCAGGCCTGAGAGGGGTCCCTGCGAGAGTGAGCAGAGGGTGCTCAAGGCTGCGAGGGGGAGCATCACCCACGTGCAGGCCTTGCGTCGCGATAATGAGAAATGCTTCTGCACGAAAGCTATCGTCACCTCCCCTAAGGAGATTGTCGAGGTGAGGGCCGCCACCATCAGTAGGAGGAAGAAAAGGGCCGACCAGAAGCGCGTGCCGGGAATCTGCGCGAATACTTCCGGCAGGGTTACGAACACGAGCGTGGCTCCTTCGAGATTCTCTCCGCCGAGATTGAAAGACATTACGGCGGGGAAGATGATGAAGCCCATCAGGAGAGCTACGAGCAGATCCAGTCCGGCTACTGTTACGGCGGTCTGCGTCAGGCGTGTGTCTTTCGGGAAATAGGAGGAATAGGTTATGAGGATTCCCATGCCGAGTGAGAGTGAGAAGAAAGCCTGCCCCAGGGCGTTTACAATCACCGATGGATTGATCTTGGAGAAATCCGGATAAAGGAAATAGGCCAGGCCATCCATCGCTTTCGGGAGAGACATGGCGAAACATGCGAATCCCAGAAGGAGGATGAAAAGGAGAGGCATCATTATATTGCTGACTTTCTCGATACCCTTTCGGACTCCATTGATGAGGATAAGGAAATTGGCGACAATCATCACGAATGTGGAGATGAGCGGCGGCCATGTCGACGTGAGATATTCAGTCATGTGAGCCTTGAAGATGGATGAAGCTGACTCCTCTGTTATTGCCGTTGAGGAATCCGGCTGGTATAACGCCCCCGTGAGGGATTGCCAGAAATATTCGAGTGTCCATCCCGCCACCACCATATAGAACGACAGGATAAGATAGGAGGCCGTCAGGGCAAGGGCTCCCGAAAGCCACCATCTGGTGTGAGGGGAGAGTTTGCGGAAAGCTCCGATCGTGTTGGCTCCCGTGCCTCTTCCGAGGCAGAACTCCCCGAGCATGACGGGGATGCCGAGAAGAGCCACACATACTATGTAGACCACGAGGAAGGCCGCCCCTCCATTGGCCTGGGCTTCAGCCGGAAAGCGCCATATGTTGCCGAGTCCTACTGCACTTCCCACAGTGGCGGCTATGAGGCCTATCCGGCTTCCAAATTCATTCTTTTTTACCATTTCCTGTAAAGTATCTTAAAAATTAGGGCTGATGTCTTGCGATTTTCTACCTGAATTTGCAAAGTTAACAAAAATCGTCAAATAAACAATAAATGTTAAAATATGTGAAGATTTAATACATATGTCAACCATGACGTGATAAGAAAAGTTGTAACTATGAAAAACAAACGACGAATAGTCAGACAGAGACAATTCTGTAAAGGATTGTTGATGAGTTTAGCTTCCGAAACAATAATTATAAACAACAGAATTATGAAAAAAACACTAACAAAGCAGCAGATCAAGCAGGCGGTCAGTGAGGCCTATGCTGAATGTAAGGATGTGAAAGGTGGCGAGAATGCCCACTATATCCCCTATCTTGCCAACATAGATCCGAATCTTTTCGGAATAAGCATATGTCTCCCCGACGGCACGGTCTATTCAGAGGGCGACACACAGTATAAGTTCGGTGTGGAGTCAGTCTCGAAGGTGCTGACGGCAATCCTGATCCTCAAGCAGTATGGTGCTGAGGAGGTGCTTAAGCAGATTGGTGCCGATGCCACCGGACTCCCCTTCAACTCGATATTCGCTATCCTTCTCGAGAATGATCATCCCTCGACTCCGCTTGTGAATGCGGGAGCTATCTCCGCATGCTCCATGGTGCGTCCTCAGGGAGACGCCTGGGGTAAATGGGAAGCTATCATCAACAACTTTACAGCACTCTGCGGCTCACGCCCCGAGGTGATCGACGAGCTCTACCGCTCAGAGTCAGAGACCAATTTCGAGAACCGTTCCATCGCATGGCTCCTCAAGAACTACAACAGGATCTATGACGATGTCCCCATGAGTCTCGACCTCTACACCCGTCAGTGCTCGATCGGCATCACGGCTGAGCAGCTCGCCATCTGCGCCGGCACAATCGCCAACGGTGGCGTCAACCCCGTGACGAAGGAGAATGTCTTCCCTGCCGAGGTCGCTCCGAAGATCACTACCATGATTTCATCCGTAGGATTTTATCAGAACACAGGCGACTGGCTCTACACCAGCGGCATACCTGCCAAGAGCGGTGTGGGTGGCGGCGTACTCGGCGTCATGCCCGGTCTCTTCGGTATCGCCTCCTTCGCTCCCCCACTCGATGTTGCCGGTAACTCAGTCAAGGCACAGGCAGCGGTCAAGAGCGTGATGCGTAAGCTCGGACTCGGCGTCTTCAACGGCGACACGGTTACAATCGAAGAATAATTTGGAATGTTGAATTTGGAATGTTGAATTAATTCGACATTCCACATTCAAAATTCGACATTAATAATTCAACATTCGACATTAATAATTCAACATTCGACATTTAAAATTCAAAATTATAAAAATTCAAGGTTATGCAAGTAAAAACAGGAAAAGGCACCATCTCGATGATGGTTGTCCTCGCCATATGGTCCCTGTCGCTGGCCGTCGACCTCCCCGGTCTGGCCGTGACCCCTATCGAGGGTTCCCTTCGATCAATCTTTACGGATGCCACCGACTTCAAGATCCAGATGCTTACGGTGCTCCCCAATCTTATCATCATCCCCTTCGTGCTTCTATCAGGTAAGCTCTCGGAGTCGAAGCATAAGATCTTGGTGATCACCCTCGGCACCGTGCTCTACATAGCGGCCGGTATATTGTCGATATTCTCCAACTCGCTGAACATGCTTATCATCCTGAGCTGTGTGCTCGGTGCGGGTTGCGGTCTTATCCTTCCGTTCTCAACCGGTCTTATCGCCGATGTCTTCACGGGTAAATACCGTGTAAAGCAGATGGGTATCATCTCCGCTATCGGTAACATCGCCCTTGTGCTCGCCACATTCGCAGTCGGTTATCTCGTAGCCGGCGACCTGATGCACACATGGCACCGTGCCTTCTTCGTCTACCTGATTCCTCTTCTCTCACTTGTATTGATTCCTTTCCTCAACAAGATTCCGAAGAGCGACTATCAGACAGCACCTGCCTCTGACTCCGCTTCACAGCAGACCTCAGCTTCTTCTGCCGACAAGACAGCTACAACAGCAACTGCAGCCGCTACTGTCCCCGCAGTCGATGCCGACGGATTCTCAACAGAGGGTCAGACAGTGAAGGGTGGCTTCTACGTAGGGCGTACCGTATGGCTCCTTTTGGCTTACTTCTTCTTCGTGTTCGCCACTTGTATCCCCTGCTACTATCTCCCTAACTTCAAGTGGATCTCATCAGAGAGCGCTTCCACAATGACCTCCGTCTTCTATTTCGCGATGTTTGTCGTGGGTCTTGCGCTTACTCCGGTGATGAAAGCATTCCGTAAAGGCACATTCATCTTCGCCACGGCACTTATCGTCGGTGCGTTCGCCCTCTTCGTATTCGTGCCCCACAGCAGCGTGATCTACATCATCGCATGTGCCCTCGCCGGTATCGGCAACGGTATCGCCCAGCCTATCTTCTACACGAAGGCTACAGAGGTAGTGACAAGCGACAGCAAGTCTACACTTTCACTCGCATATCTTCAGGTTGCCAACTATGTGGCCATCTCCCTTGTGCCTGTGATCGTAGGAGCCGGTGAGAAGATCTTCCACACGACATCCACGATGTTCCCCTTCATTTTCGTAGGAATCGCCACGGCGCTGGTGCTTGTAGCAGTAGTGATACGCAGCCGTCACTTCGTCTTCGGCATGTCACAGAAATACTACGATTAAATAACTTAAGTTTCGTAAACTCAACTTAATGGTTATGAGGTTATAAGGTTATGAGGTTAAAAATCTTACTGACCTTATGGAAAAAATAATAACCTAATAACCGTATAACCACATAACCACATAACCTTATAACCTTATAACCCTATTATTATATTATGGAAACACAGAAAACCAAGATCCTTATGATCTACACGGGTGGCACGATCGGTATGGTCGAGACCCCCGACGGGCTTCAGCCCTTTGATTTCTCTCACCTGATGGACAATGTGCCCAAGATCGGTAAGCTTGGCTACGACATCCAGAGCTACCAGTTCCCGGAGCCCATCGATTCATCAAACATGAATCCCAAATACTGGGGCCAGATCGTCAAGGCGATAGCCGACAACTATGATGCCTACGATGGCTTTGTGGTTCTCCACGGCACCGACACTATGGCCTACACCGCCTCAGCACTTTCATTCATGCTCCGCAATCTGCGTAAGCCTGTGGTGATCACCGGTTCGCAGCTTCCTATCGGCGACATCCGTGAGGATGGTACGGAAAACCTCATCTCAGCCGTCGAGGTGGCCGGTGCCAAGGATGCCAACGGCGATCCGATGATTCAGGAGGTTGTGATCTCCTTCCAGGATCATATCGTGCGCGGTTGCCGCTCCACTAAGTTCACTTCCACCGGTTTTGATGCCTTCCACAGCTTCAATTACCCCGATCTCGGAAGCATCGACCTTCATATCACCTACAACACCCCCTTCCTGCTCCGTCATGAGACGAAGCTTCCCCTCGAGCCATTCTATGCCATGGATCCGAGCATCCTCGTTCTCTGGCTCTTCCCGGGCATCACGGAGGAGGTTGTCAAGGCACAGCTTGCAACACCCGGCATCAAGGCCGTCGTGCTCCGCACGTTCGGTGCCGGCAACGCACCCACGGAGAAATGGTTCCTCGACGCCGTGTCGGAGGCCGTCAACAAGGGTCTTATCATCTACAATGTGACGCAGTGTCTCAACGGTGGCGACGAATCGAAACGTTACTATACCGGCGACATGCTGACCAATGCAGGTGTCATCACCGGCTACAACATCACGGTCGAGGCCGCGGTAGCGAAGTTGATGTATCTTGTCGGCAGCGGTTACACCCCCGACGACATCAAGCGTTATTTGCAGGTATCCATGGTCGGTGAAATCACGGAATAACCCAGTCGTGACGGGTATATATCTGTAGGGGCGCAATACATTGCGCCCACCGCGAAATTGATTACAAATAAACGGGGCGGGCGCAATGTATTGCGCCCC
>CAZMHE010000055.1:0-14515 GCA_964566015.1 uncultured Sangeribacter sp.
ATGCTTCAAATACTCTTAATTTTTTTCGTGCCAAGAGTGATATCAAAACAAGAAAACCTCCATGTAGGCAGACAGGCGACCAAACCTTTTGCGGCTACAAGGAAGTTCCTTTATATGTTGAATATAAGTTTTACTTACATTGATTGGTCTATTTGTCTGCGCGAGCGCTTATTATAGAGTGCAAAGATACGAAAAAAAATCCGAGACTTTGGACTCTGATGCAAAATTAGTGTGCAAGAGTGCCACAACCTTGCATGCTAAAGTTAAATAATGTGAAATATATAATGGTTTTTCGATTGCTTCGAAAATGGGTGGTCGGTTTCATCGCATGAGCGATGCGGATAGCATTCGGGAGTGGTGCGTTCATCGATGCCATAGCCGTGGGTGAGAATGACAAGTGAAGTTGCGAAAGTAGCGGAGGGGATTGTATATTTTGAAATTTTGTGTTAGCTTTGTATTTTCAAATAATATAATACTTTCGACTGACTGATTATGTTCTGGAAACCATCGTTATTGAAACTATCTTTATTAAAACCATCTTTATTGAAACAGTCTTTGTTGAGATCATCAATATTAGTGGCCGGTCTGTTCCCGGTATCGGTGTTTGCCGAGACTGAGCTGACGGTTGATGAAATCGCTAAGATGTCTGCTTCCAAATCGTATAAGGAAGTGGGTATTCACGATCCTTCGATATATTTCAGTCCCCTTGATCAGACATATTATATCATGGGGTCGCATATCGGTTTTGCAAAAACTACCGATCTGCTAAACCTGACTAACTTGGGTAGTCAGGGGGTTTATACAAAGAATTATTCACAGGAATTCAAGTCTTCACCTGAACATACAGTGCAGGTGACGCGTGACGGTGTTACCACGACCGAAATTCTTAAATCGTTTGATGCCGGCGCATATTGTGCCACTTATGCCGGCATCAAGGTAGGTGACCGCCAACCGACCACAGAAGCTTCATGGATCTCCGGCGACCAATGGGCACCGGACGTCATTTACAATCCGAATCTTGGGAAATGGTGCATGTACCTGTCGCTCAACGGTGACTATTGGGCTTCTACAATTGTATTGCTCACTTCCGACTCCCCCTCCGGTCCGTTCGCATATCAGGCTCCGATAATCAGCGGAGGTTTCAACGGTCAGACATATTCCGGAAAAAGCGTTTCGTATAAAGATACCGACCTTGAGCTGGTGCTCGGCCCGCTTGACGAGCTCCCGGCTCGATATAAGACCTCTGCCTGGGGTAATCTATGGCCAAACTGTATAGATCCGTGTGTTTTCTTCGACGATAACAATCAGCTATGGATGGTGTATGGCTCATGGTCAGGGGGTATCTTCATCCTGAAACTTGATAATAATACCGGTCTTCGTGATTATACTTATACCTACGAACCTGCCACCTATTCCGGCAAAGCTCCAAATGGAGCTTCATTCACCGGGTATACAAGCGATCCTTATTTCGGCAAGCAGATAGCCGGCGGGTGCTATGTTTCCGGTGAGGGTGCCTACGTCCAGAAGATAGGAGATTATTATTATCTTTTTGTAACCTATGGCGGGTTGGCTCCCGACGGTGGTTATGAAATGCGTGTTTTCCGTTCATCCAATCCGGATGGCCCGTATAAGGATGGCACGAGTGCCTCAGCTAAATACACCAAGTATGTATTGAACTATGGAGCCAACGCCACAAGCAATGTCGGCATGAAGATTATCGGAGCGATGAACAACTGGGGCTCAATGACAGTCGGCGAATGTGCCGAGGGTCACAACTCTGCCATCACGGATGCCGAGGGTGATTCTTTTGTCGTTTACCACACGAAGTTCAACAACGGCACCCAAGGTTTTCAGGTAAGGTTGCGTCAGCTCTTTGTCAATGAGAAAGGTTGGTTGGTGGCTTCCCCATTCCGTTTCACAGGGAAACAGACCCGTCAGGAGGATATTGAAAACCGACAAATCTTCACCAATGAGGAGATTGCCGGAGAATACAGATTATTGATCCATCCTTACAGACTCAATCATAACAAGATGGCGGAGGCTACCCCGGTATCAGTCACTCTGACAGCAGATGGTAAAATTACAGGGGAGCGAACAGGCTCATGGGTTTACTCGGAAGAGGGTAAATCATATGTAACATTGCGTATTGACAATGGCACTTACTATGGTGTAGCCCTCAGTCAGAATGTTGACGGCTATGCAGACATGCCCGCAATATGTATGACTGCAGTTACCAATCAGGGTGTGCCCGCATGGCTTTATAAACTGACGCCGAAAGCTGCCATTGCCGAAGGATATAAGAAGATTACCGACGACTTCCTCAGGTCGGAAAATTCTCCTATCAAGAATGATGCCCCTCTTGTCGACAACGTCATCATAACATATGATGCACGAAATGCCCTGAGTGGTGAGCCAGAACCGGAGACTCTTTCCCCCGAAGGTGTATTTACCCCGACACAGGATGGGCACGCTATCACGATTTCAATAGAAATGAAGTCAGGCGACTATGTGCTCAATCTTGGCCCATTCACGTGCGCCACGAGAAGAGAGGATTACGAGCCTGAAGCCGGCGTTTATTACCCTGTGTCGATGCAGAAAACCACTGATGCCGGGTGGTGGAGCAATTTCTCCAGAGACAGTTATGAGCTGAACCAGGGGGATACGGCTGACTTCCATTTCTACAATTATTCCGGCATGGGTGAAAACTGGCATAACTGGGCTCTTTATGGCGCAAGTGCCACACATGGAGCCAGCGGTTACAGCGAGTATTTCGGAGTGCGTTGCGATAATTGGGATAATACTTCCTCCGGCAGTACCGGTTGCAGCAGCAACTTCAACTGGGATACTTTCAAGAGTGATATGAACGGTTCCCTCGTCGACATGCACACGGAGTATGGTGATGACGGAGTTTTCTCGATGAACTCAATAATCACCACGACCAACGGAACCAAATATAATTACTCCTATACAAAAAATATCGCGCCTGCTCCGGAGAAGATCACCCTTTTCTTTGTCAGTGAACGATCTTATATCGACGGATCAGAGATTGAAGCCGGAGTCAAGGATATTTTTAGTGAATCAAAACAAACGGACGACCGCACATTTAATGTTTTGGGTCAGGAGGTAGACCGATATTACAAAGGTATCGTGATCCGTAACGGGCGAAAGTTCATTCAGCGTTAAGTTTAAGGTAGATTTTGAATCTTTTAATGAATACAGATCCTGAATTTGTAGATCATATTGACCACAAGGGCATCATCACGTCGGTCAATACAAAGGAAAATACCGTCACCGTCCGGGTTGACGACGCAGGCGACTGCGGAAGTTGCCCGGCAGCGACCTTATGCAATGTAAACGGGAGTTCTTCCAACACAATAGTGGTACCAGTACCGGATGCCTCCATCTATAAGAGGAAAGATATTGTGACAGTACGTGGCACAGAGCGGATGCACAGGAAGGCCATAACATTGGCTACCGTTCTACCATGTATAATCCTGATCGCCGTCATGGTGGGAGTCTACCTGCTTACGTGGAATCAGCTTGCTGCCGCTCTGAGCGGTCTGTTTTCTACGGTTGTAGTCTTTGTGATTCTTTATGCCTGCCGCAACAAGATTGCCCATGAGTTTCCGTTTGAGATTGTGGGTAGGGATTAGGTAGGTATTGGGTGTTAGGTGTTAGGTATTAGGGTTTCGGTATTAGGCTTTAGGTTTTAGGTAGTGGGATTGGATGTTATTTGGATAAGGATTAAATGATTATATAATTATTTTAGGTTTAATGGAGATATTTATATCCATTTTGTTGCTTGGAGTGATTGGTGTTGTCGCAGCCATGCTCCTGTTTCTGGCAGCTAAAAGATTTCATGTCTTCGAGAATCCCAAGATTGCTGAAGTTGAGGCAATCTTGCCAGGCGCGAATTGCGGAGGCTGCGGACTATCCGGTTGCCACGCTTTCGCAGAGGCTTGTGTGAAGGAAGGTTCTCTTGAAGGGCTTGTCTGCACCGGTATTGACGCCTCCGGTATGGAAGAGATTGCAGAAATCCTCGGTGTGAATGCAGTTGCAGTCAAGCGGAATACAATGGTTATTAAATGTGCCGCAGATTGCAGTGTGCGGGAAAATGTGACCACCTGGGATGGCGAGCGTAGTTGTGCCATCGAAAACGCATGCTATCAGGGTGAGAGTGATTGTGTCTACGGTTGCCTCGGTTGCGGTGATTGTGTACGTGCTTGCCCTTTCGGGGCACTTTCGCTTAATGAAGGTAAGATAGTTCCAACTGTCGACCACGATAAATGCACTGCCTGCGGAAGATGCGTCAAAGCGTGTCCGAGAAATCTCTGTACAGTTGTCCCCTACTCCGGATCTCATCCTTTAGTCTGGGTTGCATGTGCCAACCGCGACCGCGGTCCTGTGGCCATGAAGGAGTGTCAGGTGGCATGTATCGGTTGCTCGAAGTGTGTGAGAGTCTGTAACTCTGACGCTGTTGCAGTCGCTGATTTTCTTGCTTTCATCGATCAGGATAAATGCACAGGGTGCGGAGAATGTGTCAATAATTGTCCTCGCAAATCAATAGTCAGATTATGAAGACATTTCGCAAAGGTGGTATTCATCCGCCACAGATGAAACTTAATGCCGACGATCAGATCAAGGATATTCCTCTTCCGGGAAAGATCGTTCTTCTCATGTCTCAGAACATCGGTAAGTCCTCCATCCCGGTAGTAGCTAAAGGTGATAAGGTAGCGACCGGACAGCTTGTTGCGAAAGCCGGTGGCTTTGTCGGTGCTCCGGTTCATTCTCCGGTTGACGGTATTGTCAGCCTGGTCGGTCCGGTGAGGGATGCTTCCGGTCAGTGGAGGAACGCGGTTGTTATCGATGTAGACAATGAACAGGTTACCCCCAGTTATGAGACTCTCACTGACAATGAGGTGAATGAGTTGAAACAAACCGACATTATAAGGAAAATTGCAGATGCCGGCATAGTGGGATTAGGAGGCGCTGCCTTCCCGACTCGTGTAAAACTGACAATTCCGCTTGGGAAAAAGGTGTCGGAGGTTTTGATCAATGGTGCTGAATGTGAACCGTTCCTCACCTGCGATGACGCCTTGATGAGGGAAAGGGCTGAGAAGATAATCAAGGGTGCAGTCCTTATAAAGCGTGCTGTAGGTGCCGAAAAGTGCCTCGTGGGAATTGAAAGTAATAAACCGCAGGCAATAGATGCGATGCGCATTGCCGCGGCTAACGCCCCGGACGTAGAAGTTGTAAAGCTACGCACCAAATACCCTCAGGGTGGTGAACGCCAGTTGATCAAGGCTATGACCGGCAAGACCGTTCCGGCCGGTGAACTCCCGTTGTCTGTGGAGTGCGTGGTGGATAATGTCGCCACGGCATACGCAGTCTATGAGGCGGTGTATCTGGGAAAACCACTCTATGAGAGGATACTGACTGTGTCCGGGAACGGTTTTGACGGTGGTGGTAATTTCCGTGTAAGGATCGGTACTCCCGTTTCTCATGTACTTGAGTGTGCAGGAATCGATACGGAGAAAATTGAGAAGATTATCTCCGGCGGACCCATGACGGGTCAGGCATTATCTTCCTTGGAAGTGCCGACGGTGAAAAGCATGGGAGGACTGATACTTTTCTCAGGAAAGAAGGTAATGAGAAAGACGCCGGAGGCCTGCATCCGGTGTGCAAGATGTGTGGAAGCGTGTCCGTCGGGGCTTGAACCTTACCTCTTCATGATCTACGGCCAACGAGACATGTGGGAGGAGATGGCCGCACATAATGTCGCCGATTGCATAGCCTGTGGCAGCTGTAGTTATGTCTGTCCCTCTTCCCGCCCGCTACTCGATTATATTAAGCTTGGCAAAGGTGTACTTAAAAGGCAGAAAAAATGAAAAGACTAATCGTTTCTCTTCCTCCCCATATACATATACGCAACAGCGTGGCGCTCAAGATGTGGACCGTGGTTATCGCACTGCTTCCGGTCTTGGGAGTCGCAATCTATCAGTTCGGACTTCCGGCATTGTGGGTGATACTTACTTGTGTCGGCAGTTGCCTGATAACGGAATGGATCATCACAAGGTTTCTTTTCCATTCCCCTTTCACGCTTCTGAACGGAAGCGCCGTTATAACCGGCCTGCTTCTCGCGTTTAATCTTCCGAGTATCTTACCACTCTGGATGGCTGTCATCGGGAGTGTTGTTGCAATCGGTATCGGTAAGATGAGTTTCGGCGGACTGGGTTGTAATATCTGGAATCCGGCACTTGTCGGGCGAGTGTTCCTTCTTCTCTCATTCCCTGCCGCCATGACGACATGGCCTGTCGATGTTCCATCCGCCTCAACGGGTGCGACCCTTCTCAACGACCTGAATCAGGGAATCATGCCGGCCGGCTCCGACATGCTCGATATTGCAATCGGACATATGAACGGTTCGCTTGGTGAGACAGGAAGTCTGGCAATCCTTCTTGGTCTTGTAATCCTTCTCGTGACAAGAACGGTTACATGGCATATACCGGTGTCGATGTCGGCTTCTGCAGCTTTCTTCTCGTGGATATTTGGTGGCAATCCGTTGCTCGATCTTCTTGCAGGTGGTCTGCTGCTCGGAGCCGTCTTCATGGCAACTGACTATGTTACATCTCCAATGACACATAAAGGTCAGCTCCTGTTCGGGTTCATGATCGGGGCCATCACGATGGTGATACGTCGCTTCGGGTCTTATCCTGAGGGTGTGTCGTTTGCAATTCTACTGATGAACAGCTTTGTTCCTCTGATTGACCGCTATTGCCGACCGGCTGTGACCGGAGACAAGGAAAGGAGGGCACTCTTATGAAGAAGATTTCATCAACACTCTCCAATATGATCATGTCGCTTGGATTGATAACCGTTCTTTCGGGTGGCTTGCTCGGAGTAGTCTACTCTGCCACCAAAGAACCTATCGCAGAGCAGAAGGTGAAGCAACTGAGCCTATCCATATCGGAAGTAGCCCCACCCTATGACAATGATCCCGAGGCCGACAAGTGGGATACTGTCATTGACGGCATCGACTTTACGGTTTATCCCGCTTATGAAGAGGGATGTCTTGCCGGGGCTGCTGTCAGAGGGGCTACCATGGATGGATTTTCCGGCGAGATAAGCGTGATGTGCGGTTTTAATTCAGACGGCACGATCCGTGACTATCGGGTGCTTCAGCATGCGGAGACTCCCGGACTTGGTTCCAAGATGGAGGAATGGTTCCGAAACCCGACGGGAGCCCGATCTGTCATAGGACTGAATCCCTCCTCCCCGGGCTTCCGTGTCAGCAAAGATCCCGGAGGGAAGGTTGATGGCATCACCGCCGCCACCATCTCATCAAGGGCTTTCCTCTCCGCTATGAGGAACGCCTACGAAGCATATCAAAAATATTCAGAGACTCAGAAAAGATGAACAGATACCTGAAGATCCTGTATGATGGAATAATTCCGGCCAATCCGGTTTTTGTGATGCTGCTCGGTATGTGTGCCACTCTCGGCACAACATCCTCGGCAATGAACGGCCTCATGATGGGGATAGCTACTGCGGTCGTGCTTATATGCAGTAACATGGTTATCTCCTTGATACGTAATCTCGTGCCTGACAAGGTCAGGATACCCGCTTACATTGTAGTCATCGCCACTTTTGTCACCGTTCTTCAATTGGTGATCAACGCTTGGCTCCCCTCGCTCAACGCTTCGCTTGGTATCTTTATCCCCCTGATAGTTGTAAACTGCATTCTGTTGGGAAGGGCCGAAGCATTCGCGGGGAAGAATGACGTAGTAGCCTCTATGATGGATGGTATCGGATGTGGCATAGGTTTCACGTTCGCGCTCGTCACTCTCGGGGCTGTACGTGAGCTCCTCGGCACAGGGATGTTCTTCGGTATGGAGGTTTTCCCTGAAAATTACGGGATGCTCCTTTTTGTCCTTGCTCCCGGAGCGTTTATTGCGCTCGGCTATCTGATTGCAATCATTAACAGAATCCGAAATATCCGCTAATCATATGCTGACCTATATCTCAATCATCATAACGGCAATATTCATCAATAATATTGTCTTCTCCCAGTTCCTCGGCATATGCCCATTCTTAGGAGTATCCCGTAAGATAAGTTCCGCCCTCGGCATGGGAGCGGCGGTCACATTCGTGATTACACTCTCGACAATTGTCGCTTGGTTGATCCAGTACTATCTTCTCATCCCGCTCGGGGTGGAATTTCTTCAGACGATAGTCTTCATTCTTGTGATTGCATTCCTTGTGCAGTTGCTGGAGATTGTGATGAAGAAGACAATCCCGGTGCTTTACCAGGCGCTCGGGGTCTTCCTCCCGCTCATCACAACCAACTGCGCCGTGTTGGGCACAGCAATCCTTGTTGTCCAGAAAGATTTCAATCTCATGGAAGGGATCACCTACGGAGTGGCTACTTCACTCGGATTCACCTTAGCCTTGTGGATTTTTGCAGGCGTCAGGGAGCGTCTTGACCTTACAGATACTCCGAGGGGGATGCGGGGAGTGCCACTTGCTCTGATCTGCGCGGGTATATTGGCGATGGCGTTCATGGGCTTTTCCGGCATAAAGATTGGATGAACATATGAATACGGCATTTTTTCTTGCAAGACGTCTCTCGCTCTCTTCCGGCGGCAGAAAGAAAGCTCCCGCAGTGTCAGTCGCAATAGCGGCAGTGGCTCTTTCGGTAGCCGTGATGTCTGCTTCAATCTGTATCGTGCTCGGGTTCAAGCACGAGATAAGGGAAAAGATTGTAGGTTTCAACGGTCACATCACCCTTTATCCCAATGTGCTTACTCCTGATGATGACAACCTGATCTCCATGACCGACCCACTCACAAAAGAGTTGGAATCGATAGGTTATGTCAAGGAATTCTCCATACAGGCTGCCGTTCCTGCCATTCTAAAGACAAATAACGATTTCAAGGGGATATATCTCAAGGGACTTAACGGAGACAACACAACCTCATTCATATCACGAAATCTTGAGGAGGGTACTGTTGCCGACTATTCCGATCCCGGGAATAAGAATAAGATTGTGATTTCACGCACAGCTGCCCGCGAACTGGGATTAAAAACAGGAGATAAGATCGATACATATTTCATCACTGACGATGTCCGGGTCAGACGCCTCGAGATAACCGGAGTCTTCAATACACATTTCGATCAGTATGATGATCTTGTTGTCTACGGTTCTCTCCCCCTCGTTCAGCAAATAGGGGAGATTGGTGATAATCAGGGCACCTATATTCAGGTCATCACCGACGACTTCAATCTTGTGCAGGATTATACCTTCTCTTTGACTGACGATTTGAATGAAGCCTTTGCCTCAGGGAGGATAGACCGCAGCTTTCGTGCAGATAATGTTCTCAATCAGGGTACCGGATATTTCAGCTGGCTTTCACTACTCGATACAAACGTAGTGGTCGTGCTCGTTCTGATGATGATAGTCGGATGCGTTACCCTTGTCTCCGGTATGTTGATAATCATTCTGGAGCGGAAAAAATTCATCGGTATAATGAAAGCGATGGGTTCGCCTACTTCGCAGGTGCGCAATGTTTTTGTCTTCCTTGCGTTGAGAATTGCCATCTTGGGAATGGTAATCGGGAATGTCCTGATTCTCGCCATACTTCTCCTTCAGGAAAAGTATCATTTCATCCCTCTCGATCCTGAGTCGTATTATATCGACTTTGTCCCGGTGCAACTGTCATGGGGAGCACTCCTCCTGCTCAATGCAGGTGTCCTTGTAGTGACCTATCTTGTGCTCATTCTCCCCTCGCGTTTTGTTGCCGGTATATCCCCTGCAGAGACTATGCGCTACGAGTAAGCGGAGACACCAACAATTACCCATTTCAGATGTTTTAATATTGGCACGATATTTGAATGGTATCATCCACGGCGACTTTCAACGCCGTGGATGCCTTACTGGCAATATTAAAACAAAATTTTGATTATGGCAAATGGTAAAATCGGGGTAACCACAGAAAACATTTTCCCCGTCATCAAGAAATTTCTTTATAGCGATCATGAGATCTTCCTTCGTGAACTTGTCTCAAACGCTATAGATGCAACACAGAAACTCAAGACCCTTGCATCGTTTGGTGAGTACAAGGGTGAACTCGGAGAGATGGATGTCCGCGTCACAATCGACAAGGAAGCCGGAACACTTACTATCTCCGATCATGGTATCGGTATGGATGCCGATGACATCAACAAATATATCAATCAGATCGCATTCTCCGGTGCTGAAGAGTTCCTTGCAAAGTATAAGGATACAGCCAACTCCATCATCGGTCACTTCGGACTCGGTTTCTATTCAGCCTTCATGGTTTCAAAGAAAGTCGTTATCCGTTCCCTTTCATATAAGGAGGGGGCAAAGGGCGTTGAATGGAGTTGCGACGGAAGCCCTGAGTATGAGATGAGCGAGACCGACAAGACTACCCGAGGCACAGACGTGATCCTTTATATCGACGACGACAATAAGGAATTCCTCGAGCAAGACAGGATTGATTCCCTCCTCAAGAAGTATTGCCGTTTCCTCCCTGTTCCGGTAATCTCCGGCAAGGTCAAGGAATGGAAAGACGGTAAGATGGTCGATACAGATAAGGACAACGTTGTCAACGCCACGGAGCCTTTGTGGACAAAGAAGCCGAGTGAGTTGACAGATGAGGATTACCTTAAGTTCTATCATGAGCTTATGCCCGGTCAGGAGGATCCGATGTTCTGGATTCACCTCAATGTAGACTATCCGTTCACTCTGACAGGTATCCTCTACTTCCCCAAGATCCGTAACAATTTCGATGTTCAGAAAAACAGGATCCAGCTCTATTGCAATCAGGTCTATGTCACGGATCAGGTTGAGGGTGTAGTTCCCGAGTTCATGACGCTCATGCAGGGTGTGATTGACTCACCTGATATTCCCCTTAACGTCAGTCGTAGCTATCTTCAGGCTGATCAGCAGGTGAAGAAAATCTCAAGCTATATCTCGAAGAAAGTGGCCGAGAAACTTGACAGGATGTTCAAGGATGACCGCAAGGAGTTCGAGAGCAAGTGGGATGACATCAAGGTCTTCATCGAATATGGTATGCTGACCGATGAGAAATTCTACGAGTCTGCCAAGAAGTTCTTCCTCCTCAAGGATGTGAGCGGAGTTTATTACACGCTCGATGAATATCGCAAGCTTGTCGAAGCCGAACAGACTGATAAAGACAATACGGTGATTTATCTTTATGCAACTGACAAGACCGAGCAGTTCCCCTATATCAAGTCGGCTGAGGAGAAAGGATACAATGTCCTCCTCATGGACGGTCAGCTTGACAATCACATCATTGGTCTCCTCGAGCAGAAGATTGAAAAGACACGTTTCGTGCGTGTCGATTCCGACATTCCCGAGCGTCTCATCGTCAAGAGTGATTCAAAAGATGCCGGTCTGACTCCGTTGCAGACTGATGTGATGACGACCGTTATCCGCAGTCAGATTCCCAAGGTCGGTGAGTCACAGTTCATCGTTTCGTTTGCAGCCCTCAAGCCCGAGGATGCACCTGCGACAGTAACACGCAACGAATTCATGCGCCGTATGAAAGAGATGGCGGATATGCAGCCGGGAGCAAGCTTCTATTCACAGCTTCCCGACAGTTATGAGTTGGTTGTCAATACCGAGCAGCCTGTTGTGAAGAAGATTGTGGAACTTGCAACATCTGCACTCGAAAACGAGGTGGCTCCGATCCGTAGTGAGATCGAGGTCCTTAATAATGAAATTTCCGAGGCCCGCAAGGCTTCTTCTGATAAGAAGGAATCCGCTCCTGACACAAGCGAGAAGGAGAACAAGGTTGCGGAACTCCGCAAAAAGGAAGAGGATATTGTCAGCAAATATGCCTCTGAGCAGCCGAAAGTACGCCAGATTATTGATCTCGCGCTTCTCCAGAGTCATCTACTTAAGGGTGAGAGCCTGAACGACTTTATCAAGCGTTCGATCTCTTTGCTTGATTGAGAATCAGGTATTAGGTTTTAGACATTAGGCTTTAGACATTAGGCCTGGAAATTCACAAAAAAATCGGAACACAGATCTGTGTTCCGATTTTTTGTGGGTGTAGGTGGAGTTTTACACCGGATTACTTCTTGAAGGGTGTCTGGCTCACGTAGACCTTGAAATCCTTGATCGCTCCCGGAACATCACTCTCCATTCGCGGCAGGTATTGAACGGCTGTAACAGTCTTGTCGCCACCCAAGTCAATCACGATTGAATGTGGGAACTTCGCACCCTTCGCTGTGTTCCAGTAGGTTGATTCCTGAAGGTCGAAAATCTTGTCGGCAGACCGGTTGACTCCTTTCACATCTTCGCTGTCGGCATAATAGACTGTCCATGGTTCACGTGAAAGACGCTCGCCGTTCTCGTCGAGAAGGTAGAGCTCGGCAATGGCTGCGTTGTCCTTTCCGTTGATTGAAGACAATGCCTCGAGGCACACAAAGCGACCTGTTGCAGGTGTTTCAAAACTTACTTCCTGCCAACCGTTGCCGGGCTGGAACGAGCCGGTTGCCACCGGGCTCACCCCTGAAAGGTCAAGGTTCTCCCCTGCTTCTCTGTGTGTAAGCGGTCGCTGCACAAGAAGATTATCAAGCAAAGGCTCCGTCAGACCCTCCGAAACAGCCTGTTTCGGTCCGATAATATCGAAGACCATGATCTCATTCTCCCCTTTCTTTAGCCAGCAACCCGGCATATAAAGTGTCTGTTGAGGTCCGATCTCCCAGATTCTTCCGAGCGGGTGACCGTTGACGTAGACAAGACCCTTTCCCCATGTCTCGAAGTTGAGGAAAGTATCGGAGGGTTTTGAGACATTGAATGTGCCTCTGTAGACACCCCTCGGCATCCTCCCGTCTTCACCGGGAGTGAACGCTCCGACCGGGAAATATTCCATTGAATCGTAAAACTCCGGAGTATCTTCAAGGTTGAAAACCTCCCAGTTTTTGAGATCGCAGGTGAATGGATAACCATCCTTATCTTCCGTTACGGTCACTTTGTCAGTGATACCCTTGAAGTCCTTGATAGCCCTTCCGAAATTGATGCGCCCCATCGCCTCAACGAGAATATCGAGCTGGGCTCCTTTTTCGCAAGGAGGCAGGGTGAGCTGACGGTCGCCATTGCGTCTGTCAAGTTTACCGATATATTTACCGTTGACAAAAATCTGGGCAAAGTCATGCGGCTCAGCCACATTCAATATTCCTCCGGAAGGGAGGGAGGGCAACGACGTCCTGTAGAGTATGCTTCCGAATCCCTGATCATACTCCTCCATTGTCTTGATATTGACATCCCTCTTTCCTTTAGGAAGATTTGAGAAAAGGGGGGCCACTTCAGTAAACTCAAATTTCTTGACCGCAATCGGCTTAACTGTCTTCGGAACAGGCGGGAGTTTCTTGCCGTCATAATATTTGGCAAGTGTGTTGCGCAGATCCCAATATTTCGGGGTGGTCTGGCCACTCTCGCTTATTGGCGCATCATAGTCATATGATGTGACGTCCGGAGCGAAGCCGGGTGAATTAGCTCCCGCCCAGTGACCCCAGTTTGTGCCTCCATGAGTCATATAAAGGGAAAACGATATGCCTTTAGAAAGCATCTCGTCTATACCTGCAATCATGTCGGCAGAGGGTCGTGTCTCATGATTTGCACCCCATTTGTCGAACCAACCGCTCCAGAACTCTGAACACATAAGCGGACTCTCCGGGCGAAGTTTCCTGAGCTTCTCGAATTGCTGGTCGATATTCGCTCCGGTTCCGAAGTTCATGGTCCAGATCAGGTCGTCAAGGCCGTTCTTGGTGAAGTTTGACGACCAGTCACACTGGAAGAGTGTGACATCATCACCAAAGTTCTTGCGGAGCATATCGCGGATGTTGCCGACATACTCCTTGTCTTCACCATATGAGCCATATTCATTCTCGACCTGCACCATGATGATCGGGCCGCCGTCTGCAATGGTCATACCACCTACCTGATCGGCTACAGCTTTCTGGAAAATATCAACCCTTTCAAGGAAGTAGGGATCGTTTTCACGGAGCCTGATATTTTTTTTCTTCAGGAGCCACCAGGGAAGACCGCCCATCTCCCACTCCGCACATACATAAGGTCCGGGACGGAGAATTACTTTCATGTCATTCTCCTGACAGAGTCTCACAAACTCTTTCAGGTCGTTCTGACCGGTGAAATCAAACTCTCCCTCTTTGGGTTCATGTGCGTTCCAGAAGGTATATAGGCATATGGTATTCATGCCGAGAGCCTTGCAGAGCTTTATGCGCTGATCCCAGTATTCACGGGGTATTCTGGGATAATGGAGCTCGGCTGCCTTTACCACGAATGGCTCTCCGTTGAGAAGAAACGTGCCGTCGCCGGCCTCAAACTTCCCTTTGCCGATTACGTTTTCAGCTACGGCTGCCCCCTTTTCAGCGGCTCTCATTGTCCCGCAGGGAAATGAGAGCCAAAGGGTGGCAGCGATAGCTACGCTTAAACTTGTCTGAC
>CAZMHE010000056.1:0-4255 GCA_964566015.1 uncultured Sangeribacter sp.
TTTTTTATAAAAAATGTAAAATCTTTAAAAGAGTCATAAAATCCTAAGGAAATTTATGGCTCTTTTATTTAGAAGAAAATTCCTAGGAACTATTTATTGCTCTAAGGTCATAGAGTGATCTGTTTTTTTTAGTTTAAGAAGTCTGCGACTCAAATGGCTTTGAATGCTTTCTAGTGGATTTTAGCTATATCTATCGCGTTGGACTTGAAAGTCGGCAATTCGAGTGGAGATAAAAAAATAGGAACCAAATAGGAATTGAGTTAAAGAGTTTTGAAAACAAATGAGAAAGAAAGGAAAAATTACTGTTCAATTTTATTGAAAAAATTTGAATTTAAAATTATGAAATTAGAAAAACTGAAAGATAAAATAAAAAATAGTATTAGTCATAAAAAAGAAGATGACCTCATACCAGCCTCACAATTTAAATATGAAGCCTTTATTAGTTATCGGCATAATAAGGTCCAAAGCCGTCTTACTTCCGTTCTTCAAAAAGAACTCGAGCACTTTACGATTCCTAAAGAATTGCGCCAGAATAATCAACGGCATTTTCTTCCCATTTTCAGGGATAAAGAAGAATTAGGAGTAAGTAGCAACTTAGATGAAAAATTAAAAAAAGCTCTTGATCAATCGCACTTTTTAATTTTATTTTGTTCTCTAGAAACTTTTCAATCAAGATGGGTTTTAGAAGAAGTAAAGTATTTTCTAAAAAGCCATCCTGTGGAAGATGTTCTCCCTGTGGTGGTTTCAGGAGAACCAAGTGAAGTTTTTCCGAAAGAAATTACTCAAAAAGAAGATCCAGATTGTCCAGGAAAGTTTTTAACCATAGAACCCTTAGCTTTAGATGTACGGGGAGAGAGTTTAAATCAACAGATTCGTCTTATCAAAAAAGAGAAATTCCGAATCATATCTCGAATGTTAAATGTATCTTATGACTCTTTAGCCAAACGTCAACGAGAGTATAACCTAAAAAGAGGAATCGCTCTTTCATTAATCATCTCTATTCTTGGAATCAGTTTTGGGATGTATGCCACGATTCAAAACAATCACATTGAATCTCTATTTCTGGAAACTCGAAAAAGCTTAATAGAAGGCAAAGCTTTAGAGGCTTGGAACCTTATTTCGCAGGGCGAAGAGGGAAAAGCCCTCGATCTTTTTTCCCAATTCAATAATTCTTTCGATCAATCTCTCAGTTCAGCTCTTTATTATCCGCTCTCGGAAATAACCGAAATCTATTCTCCTATACTTGATTTAGATCCAGCTCTTCGTTTAAAAAGGATTGACCAAGTTCATTTTCTTTGGGAAAACAAAACGCAAGTTGAAGCATCCTTTCTAAATGGCTCCATAGACTCCTCTGATTTGAATCAGGATTATTTACTCTTTATAGACGATGAAGGAAAACTCTATATTTATAGTATTCAAGAAAAAGGTTTAGTGGGTTTATGGACGACTTCTGATTTTGAAGAAATGAGTGGATCCACTAATGAAGAAAACCAATCTTCTTTCATCTCTCCTATTCATCAAGCTATGTTTGTAGAACAAAACAAGATAATCGCTCATTATGATAAAAAGATCATTCTCTTTAATTTCGAAACAGAAAAAATTGAAAAAAGCTTAGACATTTCTGATGAGTCTTTCTCTTCAGAAATTTTATCTTGGTCCAAGGATACTCTTGCCGTTTATAGAAGTTCAGGCAATTTATCCATTTATGATCAATCTTTAAATTTAATTCAAGAAATAAATGAGGTAGAAAAAAGATGTTTGGATTTGGAGAAATCTAAAGATCAATATCACTCCCTGGAAGCGAAAAAATTACTTTGGAATACAGCCGGAGATCAGCTCTTACTTTACGGAAGTCTGAGTGAAGATTCAATGGATTGGTATCCCTCGGATCCGAATGCTCCTTATTCACCCCATTCTACGAAATTTGGATTATATCTTATTGATTTGAAACAGGAAACTGTAAAAAAGTTAGGAGAAGATCAAAAAATTTATTCTATTTTTGAAATGGAGAATGATTGGATCGTTCTTCAAAAGGTAAAAGAAGAACCTGTGGTCTATGCTAATTATCAAGAATATCTGGATAATCTAAGTTTTTATAGCGTAGGAGAAACGCCTTGTCATATCATTCGATTTCACGAAGGGAAAGAAGTAGCTCTAAGTCCTACCTATAATATTTACCATTTAGAAGAAGAAAATTTTTCTTTAGTTTCCTTTGGAGAAGATAAAATACCTACTCTTAGAGTAAATGAGAAAGTTATCTTCCTCGATCCTCATACTCTTGTTCCTACTCATACTTTGAGATTTCATCAACCAGTAGAATGGATAGAAGGATTGAATAAAGATCAGTTTCTCATTCAAACCATAGATGGAAATCTAAAAGTAGGGAATAAAATCGAATCTTCATTGTTTGATACGGAATTCAAAATTTGTAGTTCCTTAGAACTTTTTCCCTTAAAAGTTTTACCCATTTATTCCTCCGATCTCTCTTTAGAACGATTGGTATTTTTAACCCATGATTCACTTGGCTATTCAATTATTCAATATAAATTAAAAGAAAGGGATGAAGACTATATTCCTACCCAAGATGAAAAAGTGATTAGAAGTAGTTCTACTCAAGATTTTCTTCTTACTCTTTCTTCACTTTACGAGGGAACAAGTCTTCAAAGAGAAAATTACATTCTCAAGATATATGATCTTAATCGATCTCAAGAAGTATTTAATCAATCTATAAAGATTGGAAGTGAAAAGGAAGAATGGACCAATAATGAACAAACCATTTTCCTTCCTGCTACTCAGATCTTTGTAAGAGAGGGAGAAAATCACTTAATTTTTGTAAATGAACATGAAATTGAATTCCAAAACTTAGAGAAGAAGACTGATCCTATTATTACTTCTTATTCCTTGTTATCGCCTCGCTTTTCATGTATCTCGAAAGATGGGAAACAAATATTCATTAGTGGTGAAGAGAAAAATTTAGTTTTCTTTGATGAAGACCAAGATGGAAAATTTGAACGAGAAATACCAATAGAGCTAGATTTTAAGATTAATGGTGGGGAATGGACAGCGGATGGAAATTATCTAGTTTTAGCTGGAGAAACCCAATTATCTTTTTGGTCGAAAACTTCAGAAGACTTGATAGAAATAGACCTAGACGGAGTTCTCACTCAAAGTATCGAAAATGTAAACACAATTAATGACACTATGAAAGCTCCATTTACTTCACCAAGCAATCTACCTTTTGGAGGATTTAGAGTAGGAAAAGAAAAAAATCGGGTTCTATATTGTAGGAATGGAAGATCAGGTTATTTTAGTTCATCCGTATCTGTTATCGATTTAGATAAAAAGGCTCAAATTCAAACAGTCGACTTAAATGAATTTGATAAAAGTATTTATAACTTATTAGGAGTAAATGAAATTGATTTTACAAATCATGATGAAACTCTTTTAATAAAAAATATCGCTTCTGATAAGAATGAATCGGATGAGGCCCCTCATTTTAATTGGATTGATCTTTCTACTGGAATTTCAAAGAATTTGACTATTCCGAATGAGGGAAATAATGAGCCCTTTTTATATGGACATGTTCTTTTAGCGGATAATTTAGGACAAGAATTTATTTTAAAAGATGCTTCTTCTTTTCACTATGGATGGTCTCAATCCAATGGAATCCTAAAAGCTGCTACTTCTTTCTTTAAAATAGATCAAGAAGAAGAATTGGCTTTTCTCCAATGGGTTTCTAAATATGGAGAAGAAGTAGAAGTAGATTTTAAAAATAAAAAAATAGGGATATTTTGGCAAGACCAAGTCTTTATTTTGCCAATGTATTCTTATGAAGAACTTTTAAATAAAACGATCAATGCTATTCAAGAAAGTAGTTAGAGAACTAGACTTTTTCGCCTAGAGATTTTTGGTGTGATACGGAGAGGAGGGCATCTCTTTAAAGATAAATCTTTTTCTTTAATCCCTTGGCTTAGAATTCTAAAAATTCGATTCTTAAAAACAATGAAAGTAAGGAAAAGGATTCTGATCTTTCATTGTTTTTTTATTCCTTTCTAGATCCTTAGCCTAAAATTTTTTCCTCTCACGGCGCATAGGATTATCTGGAAAAATTTTAAAGATAGCAGCTCCCACTTAAGGGAGAAAATGATAGGAGTAATTCAATAATAAAAAACCTATTATTTTAATTTTTTGCAAAAAATGTAAAATCTTTTTAAAAGAGACTTAAAAATTAAATGAGAATTTATGGCTCTTTTTT
>CAZMHE010000056.1:4355-14289 GCA_964566015.1 uncultured Sangeribacter sp.
AAATAAACCTTTAAAAACTAAAAGAGAAAAATTTCAGTAAGAAAGGAAAGATTATGGATTATTCAATGGCAGCTCATATTTGTTGTGGAATAGTTGTAGGTATAGTTACCATAACCTGGGGCCTAATCAACTTTCTTCAAAGAAAAAAGGAACAAGGCTTTCTTTGGTGTTATGGGGGGACCTTTCTAACGGCTTACCTCCTTCTTGCTCCATTTAGTGAAGGGGATGGAGTATATGCCCATATCTATACTTTGTACAATGCCATATGCATGTTTTCTGGAGACTTTGGACTTCCCTATAGTGAAATTACAGCGGTACTAGGAACTACCGGCTGGGGGAAATGGCTCCTTTATATTTTGAGTGGACTTTATGTATTTGCGTTAGGATTAACTCTCACTTTTATTGTTTCTTTTCTTCCTAAAGTGAATTTATGGATTAAACAGAATATTTGGTTTTATAAAAAGCGGCCTCTTTATGTATTTTCTGTTTTAGATAAGAGAACGATTTTGACTGGAAAAGATATTCGAAAAAAAGAAAAAGAAGAAAAAGAAAAAGGAAAAAAAGAACGACCTGGCATTATCATTTACCTTAACAGCAACCCAGATCAAGACAATATAGAATATCTCAAAGAGGAAGTCCGAGAAATTAAAGGATTGCTCCTTGAGGGGGATATTAAAAACTTCCAATTTAAAAACCGAAGTGGGAATACTTCCATTCTTTTAGCCAAAGAAAATGATATGGAAAATGTTCAAGATTTTGTAGATTTAATCGAAGAAAACAGTCTTACCCACCTCAATCCAAAAGCTAAAAACTCCTTATATATTTTCTCCTCTATAGAAGAATACGAATTAATTATCCGAACTTTTGAAACCAATAAGGCGGAAAGTTTAAAAAATATTCGGGTAATTACAGTAGATGAAATTTCCAATATCGTTTATTCGTTACTGTCGAAACATCCTCTCTTTGAAAATCTCTCAAAAGAAGACGACACGATACGGTTTTTGGTCATTGGAAATACAAGGCTTGCCAAACTTTTAGTAAGAACCGCAGCTTGGATGGGGCAAATGGAAAAATTTAAACTTGAAATTGATTATTTTTGTAAAGATGCAGATCTTATCCAAGCTGAACTCAAATTTTTATATCCTGAACTCATAGATAAAAAAAATTACGATATTGATTTCTATGATTTAACCAATCCAAGAAACATAGAAAAGATTAAACAATTAAATCCCACTTATATTGTGGTGGCTCATGAAAATGAACTTCTTAACCTCCAAACTGGAATCGAACTTTCTACTTCTTACAAGAGAAAAAAATTAAATACGCCAATTAAGGATCCGATTATTGCTCTTTGGAACGCCTCTTCTAATCTAGATCAACAAATTGAAGAATTACAAAATCATAAAAAGCAGAAATTTAGTTTAATTCCATTTGGATCCACCACCGAACAATACAGTTACAATACAGTCTTCAATTCTAAGATGAATGAGTTAGGCTATAGAATTCACTTATTTTATAATGGAAAAACGCTTGCTACAGCGACTCCGGAACTGGAAAATGAATTTTATAAAAATGAATATGATCGCAAAAGTTCGATTGCTTCTGCCCATCATGTGTCTTATAAACTCGAAGATTTAAAATATTTAATGCCAGGAGAAAAAGTGGATTTAAAAGATCCAAAACAATTGGCCAAATTGAAAAGCGATGAACAACTCGTTGAAACCTTAGCTCGCTTGGAGCATAGACGTTGGATGGGATATATGCGTTCGATTGGATATCGAGTTCTTCCCATAGAACAATTAAAGGACCTTTTCTTAAAAGGAAATTGGAATCTCCATTACTCAGAAGAATACAAAGTCCATGCGTGCTTAGTGGAGTGGGATCCGCTCCTTGGAAATCCTTTAAAAAAAGAAGGATTGTCTTTTGAAGCGATGACTATTCCTCAAATTGAAGAAAGACTAAAGGATTCCAATCTTGACGATTTAGATCGCCTTACCTTAATCAATTGGCTTTTGGTGAAAAAGAAATATGCTGGTGAAGAAGAGAATGGACCTCGTAAAATGAAGTCTAATTTTAAAACAGTGGATGAAGATATTTTAAATCTGCTCTCTGCTCCTGAAATTTTTGAGGAAGATAATGAATAAAGACTTTTTAGCTACCGTCTATCTAAATGGAGAAATGGTTACTCAATCTTTTCTTCATTTAAAAAATGGCTTGAATTTGAATCATAAAGAAAAACAAATTCCTAGAAAATTACTCGATCTTTTTGATTCGGATACCAATGGAAACTTGGTTTTACTTACTGAGAAATTAAAGTCGTCAGACTATATCACTCGAGGAACCTTAGAACTTGATGATCCAAAAAGTAAAATTTCTCATGGAGATTATCAAGTTTTTAAAGGAAAAAGAGGAGAAACCTACCGAATTCTATTTATTGATCCCAATGAGATTCAATTGGGCTTTAAAGAGTATACTTTAGTTCCTAGTCAACGCATTCGAATTGGAAGTAGTCTTAGTAATGAAATTTGTTTTTCTCTTCATGACATGATTGCTCCAACAGAGCATCTTGTATTAAACATTTTGAGCAATGGGAAAGCGATCATTGAAGATCGTCACCCAAATTCAGGTCTTTTTATTAATGGAAAACTCGAAAATAAAAAAGAGTTGGAACTTTTTGATGAAATCTTTTTTCTTGGTCTTTCTATAGTATATCTCGGTGATGCTCTTTCTATTCGTCAAATGAATTTAAAAACTTCACTGATTGAACAAGATAAAAAGGTAAAATTCGAAAATCCTACCCCCAATTCAAAAGAATATTTTCAAGCCAATCCGCGTATTCTGCCTTCTTATAATTTAAGTAGTATTGAAATTGATTCCCCTCCTTCTAAGCAGTCTATGGAGACGACTCCTGCTTTGTTGCGTTTTGGCCCCTCTGCTACGATGGGTATTGTCACTTTAGCGAGTGCAGCTACAATGCTAACAAGTGCTTTTCAAAACAATAATCTTACTTTAATGGTTTCAAGTGGAGCGATGGCTATTGGATCTTTGACTTCGGCCCTGCTTTGGCCAAAATTATTGGATCGACACAATAAGCAAACAACTCAACGTAAAGAGGAAACACGTCAGACTAAATATCAAAAATACATTGAAAATATTGATAAAGATTTATCCCAAAAGGCACAAGAAATCCGTACCAAAATGAATACCATTAATTATCCGGCACCAGATATTCTTTGTACCTTTTTAAGCAATCCTAATCTAAAAAAAAGGCTATGGGAAAGAAGTCGAGAAGACGAAGATTTCCTTCATATTCGTTTAGGGCAAGGAACGCAAGCTTTTCCAATAGAAATTCAAACCAAAAAGCTTGGATTTCAACTTGAAGAAGATGATCTACAACTTCTTCCTACACGTCTAAAAAATAAGTATTCTACTTTAGATAAAATGCCCGTGGTTCTGGACATCTTTCATAATAATCAAATTGGATTGATTGGAAGTAAAGAGTCTGTAAACCAAACTTTGCATAGAATATTATTGAATTTAATTGCCTTGCATTCTCCCCAAGAAGTAAAAATTGTCATTCTTTCCAAGGAAGAAGAAGCTCAAAGCTTTAAAGATTACTCAAATGTTCCCCATTTATGGAATAATGAGAAGCAAGTTCGTTTTTTTGCTCAAAACCCACAAGAAATTCATACCCTTTTAAATGCTTTTGAGGAAATTTTCCAAGAACGCAAAGAAGAAAGAGAAGAGAACCATTATAAAGGCGATTTTGACCCCTATTTCGTATTTGTGGTCCTTGATCCAGAACTTTTCGAAGAAAACTTTTTCCGGTTTTTTGATGGTTCGAATAATGACTTAGGATTTACTATTCTTTATTCTTTTCAAGAATTTGGCTTATTGCCTAAAAGTACACAAGCTATTATTCAAACTTCCACTATTGGGATGAATGGCTTTTATATTAAAAATAAAAATAAGAATCAAACTCTAACGTATTATCCAGACTCTTATGATGCCTTTCAGGAACAAGAATTTCTAAAAAGCTTAACCTCACTTTCTTTAAAAAGATCTGCTTCCTTTGCGAGCATTCCTCAACAAGTATCTTTTTTAGAAGTGCTGCGGATGGGAAATATTGAACAATTTGATGTGGAATCCCATTGGAAAAATAACAATTCTCACCGTTCTTTAGCAGCCCCGATTGGTTTAAAAGCTGGAAACGAAATTTTTTCTTTAGATATCCATGAAAATTATCATGGAGCTCATGGATTGGTAGCCGGAACGACTGGATCAGGAAAAAGTGAGTTTCTTCAAGCCTTAGTTTTATCCCTAGCCGCTCATTATTCTCCTCAAGAAATAGGGTTTGTCCTAATTGATTTTAAGGGAGGCGATATGGCTAGGCCCTTCCTAGAGAAAAAAGGTCGCTCGGCTCTTCCCCATTTGGCTGCAACCATTTCAAATCTTTCAGGGAATATCTTACAACGGGCCTTGATTTCATTACGTGCGGAAATCGATCGCCGAGAACACCTTTTTAATCAAGCGGCTAAAGAAATTGAAGTGGATAAAATTAATATCAATTCCTATCACCGGTTTTATAAGGAAGGTCGTTTGAAAGAACCCCTACCTCATCTTGTGATTGTAATTGATGAATTTGCTCAGTTACGGGCAAAAAACAGTGAATTTTTAGAGCAATTGAAAGACATTGCCCAAGTTGGTCGATCATTAGGGATTCATCTTATCTTGGCTACCCAAAAACCAGATGGAATTGTCGATCCCCAAATTTTAAGCAACTCTCGCTTTAGGGTGTGCTTAAAAGTAGCCCAAAAGGAAGATTCTTTAGCTGTAATCAATCGGCCTGATGCAGCCCGCATTAAAAATCCAGGAAGATTGTATCTTCAAGTGGGTTACGATGAATTGTATGAATGTCTTCAAGCGGGCTACACTGGAAGTCCCTATCGTCCAAGTGATCAATTTATTTCTGAAGAAGAATTGACGCTTCAAGTAATTGATGGTGTAGCGAGTCCTATTTATCAAGCTCGATTAAATCTAACTACTCAAATCACTGATGACACAGAAATGGAACGTTTCGTGGACACTTTAGCTAATTTAGGAGATAAGCTGAACTTAAAAGTCAAACCGCTGTGGATGGATCCTTTAAAAGAACGAATTGATTTAAAAGAAATTTCAACTCCAACGAAAGGATTGGCTAGCGCATCGTTAGGATTAGTGGATGTGGTAAGTTCTCAACAACAAGTCGCTTATTCCTATGATTTTATAGAGCAAGGCTCTCTTGTTTTGTATGGACAAGCTGGAAGTGGAAAAAGTGTTGCGCTTCAAACCATTTTGTATTCTATGATCACGAACCAAAATTATCATCCTAACCAGCTACAATTTACTCTTTTAGATTTTAGAGGAAGAAGCTTTGATTTCTTGAAGAATAGTCCTTATTTTAAAGAAATTGTATATCCCGCTGAACCAGAAAAAGTCGTAGAAGTTTTGGATCGTTTAGAAGAAATGGTAGAAGAACGTAAACTTTTATTTTCCTCTATGGGGGTAAGCAACTATCAAACGTTTCGTGAAACCTATCCGGATCAATCGCTTGAAGCCGAAATTATCATTATTAATGGCTATGGGGACCTATTTAATACTTTCTACAAAGAAAATGAGCGATTTATTCAATTGGCCTTTTTAGGTCAAAGTTATGGAATTTCCTTTTTGATAACCGCCATGTCTAAAACCGATCTTCCTTCTAAACTAAAACAAGCCATTCCTGGAAAATTGGCTTTAACTTTACCCAGCCGCGATGATTACTTTGATATTTTTGAAAAACGTCCTTTAATTTATCCTGAAGAAATTCCTGGCCGTGGACTGATCTCTATGAATCAACAATTGATGGAGATTCAGATCGCTTTAGTTCACAGTGAAATTGAATTCGAAGCCCGCCGACTCAAAATGCTTCAAAAGGAACTTTTGACTCAATCGCCTACTCAAAGACCTCAAGAAATCACTTCTGAAAAAGAAAAGAGAAAAAAGGAAGAAAAGAAATCCACAGCTTCTTCAAGCATCTCTAACA
The DNA here is from genome assembly GCA_964566015.1 of uncultured Sangeribacter sp. GTDB lineage: Bacteria > Bacteroidota > Bacteroidia > Bacteroidales > Muribaculaceae > Lepagella. The sequence continues at coordinate 10,420 of CAZMHE010000056.1, forward strand.
AAGCAACTGGAAATTCAAGTATTCTGCATTCAAATTATTCGCGCTTAAAACCCATCCAATCTAGCCAAGACGCCTTGTCTTTAGCCACTTCTCCTTCAGGAAATTTGCACTATGGTTTAGAAGCAGATCAAGGATATAAGGTAGCTGTTTTCACTACGGATCCAGCCCGAAAAAGAGAGTTCTTCCAAAGACTGATTGAAAAAACTCAATCTTCTCAAAAGAAGACGGATATTCTTTTTATTGATCATTTTGAGGCTCCAGATCCTTCCTTTAAACAATTGATTGAATCTGGACTTTATAGCGATTCCAGTCAAACTCTTTTAGAGATTATTTTACGCATTCAAGATGAAGTAAATGCTAGGCGAAAAGATAGACAAGCTTGTCAAAGCAACTTAATCATTATGATTGAAGATTACCAGCAATTTTTTGAAGGAATTGATGACAGACAAGCTGATTTCTTTAGAAATGCTTTACGTTTTATTGAAAAAGGGTTAGGAATTTACTTTATCACTGGGTATGATGCCCATGATCCAGCGAGTATCGATCTTCTTTTTAGCCAACTTCTTTTATATAGTGAAGCTAAGATTATCGATGAAAATAGTTACGATCTTTTAAGCACCCGAATAGAAACTCTTCCCTCTTTAATTTCTTCACAAAGAAAACGACCACAACTCTTTGTTCAAGATGAATTAACAGAAATTAGCTGGAGAAAATAAATGGAAAAAATTCTTTTGAAACTTCATATTCCTGCCATTGGACAAATTTTTGAGCTTTTTGTTCCCAATACCATGAAAGCTGAAAATATGGTTCGATTGATTTTGGATATTTTGTTTTATGAATACCAAGTTCAACGGTCGATGCAAGATTGTGATTTATTTCTTAAACGATCGGGAAAAGCGATTCCTTTAGATCGTTTGCTTTGTGAATTGAGTTTACAAGATGGAGAAGAACTCTTCTTAATGTGAGAAAACAGTATGGCTAAAATTTCAATTAATAGCGAGCAAATTAAAGCACAAGTCAAAAAAATTGAAGAGACAACCGCCCAGCTTTATAAGGAAGCAGAGAGAGTCAATAAAGCGAACCAAGATTGTAAAATAGCATGGTCTTCACAAGCGGGAAACGTATTTTATACCAAAGTCGAAAACAATCGGGTTGATTTTTTAAAAACTGTTCTCAAAATCGAACGTTTGAGTAATAATATTATGGAAATTACAAAACGCATTGAATGGGAAGATCGAGAAAAAGCGAAAGAAATTCGAGCGTTATAAAGGAGAATGTATGGCTTCTTCTAAAAAATTAGACATTGATCCACAATTACTTATTAAATCGGCTCAATCCATTGAGCAACAAACGACTCAATTTAATGCCATTTATAATTCTATTTTTACAGCGGTTGCGGAACTTAAATCAGATTTCATTGGTGAAGCGGGCACAGCTTTTCAACAAAAAATAGAGAACTATAAACCTCAGTTTGAAGCAGCGGAAAAAAATTTAAAAACCTATTGTGAAAAATTAATCAATTATGCCAAAGATGTTGAAGGTGTTGACCGTTCTTTAGCTTCCTAAGAAAGGAAAAAATATGGCCCAAATTACAGTAGATCCTCAGGTTTTAGAAGCCAAAGCTACTACTCTTGACTCGGTAGCGAAAAAACTTTCTGCCTTATATGAGGAAATGAATTCAGAAGTAGTTTCAACTGCGGCTCAAATGTCAGGTCGAGTTATTACCCAAGAAACTCAAACTTTTAAAAATTTTAAAAGTATTTTTGATAACTTTGAGAAAGATATTAAAGATTTTGCTAATTTTTTGAGAACTACAGCTCAAGCCATGGAGAAAGTAGAAGTAACCCATACTTCCGAACTTCAATGGTCTCCAAATTAGAATTTGTACTCTTTTAAGAAGATACCTCTTTTTAAGAGGAGAAGCGTTTTCGAAATGCGATGAGCCAGCTTTTTAAGCTGGCTTTTTTATAAGGAGAAATATGGCTCGAATTACGGTAGATTATGGAAAATTCCCCGAGATTGCTTTAACTTATAATGCAAGTGCCAAAAGTATTTATCAATTGCGCCAACAAATTCAAAAAGCGATTCATTCATTGGATTGGGAGGTTCGCAATCGAGAACATATTGAGTTTGAAGCCCAAAAGATATTGCAAGAATTGGAAAATTATGAAGCAGAATTAAAAAACTATGAAATATTTTTAAACCAGGCAGCTCAATTGTATGAAAAAGTAGATACTCCCTCTTATTTTCCTGGAATACTACAAGCTCAAAGTATTTCTATGGTCAATACAATTGTTCCTGGTGCTTTCAGTCTTCAAGACTTCTGTTCTTTTTTTGGAGATCTAGGCGACTTACTTTCTATTATTTTAGATCTCTCTGAAGCACATTCTTCTCTTGACTGGCTTAAAGGGATAAACCATTCTCTTGCGTGGGTTACTTCCAATTACTCTACGGCTAAAAACTATATGCGTATAGGAAGAGCGATAGGAAGTCAAAACGCTTTTGGATATTGGTTTAAAAACGTTGTCGGCTTAAAGGAGATAGGAAGACCCTCTGCTTCTACAGATATTGGCTTTCGATTGCGTGCTAACTTTTATAATGGATCTGGGCCTTTTAAAACATCATTATCTAACTATTTTGGCTCATTCGTAGGAAAAAGTGGCGTTATTTCTGGAATAACTTCTTGGGCTTCTCTTGTTTTTTCAGGAATTTCTAACTACTCTCAAAATGTAGAAGAGCAACAAAAAACGGGGATGAGTGATGCTCGTTTTTGGGCAGAAACAGTCGGACAAACGGCTATAGAGGTAGGGGGAAGTGCTCTCGTTATTGGAGCCGCTGCAGCCGTAAGTGCAACCATTGGAGCTCCTACTGTTATTGGAGTGATTGCTGGAAATGGAATTCTTTTGGCTGCGAATGGAGTAACGCGCCTAATTACGAATGGAGAGGCTGATTTTACTGAAGTGGTTTCGGATGCCATCCTAAATATAGGAGAAGGTTTAATAGACATCGGAACAGGAATTGGAAATAAAATTGGAGAGGCCGCCGTAGCCGTTAAAAACTCTTGGTTTAGCCTCTTGGGGTATTAAAGGAGAAAAAATGACTATTTTAAATTTATTACCTATTGGAAGTATTGTACGTTTAAAAAATGGGGAAAAGCGCTTAATGATCGCGGGAATTTTGCAACGGGATCAAGCCAATCCAGATACAGAGTTTGATTATATGGGTCTTCTTTATCCCGAAGGCCATATTGGCGGAGATTTTCAATATCTTTTTAATCATGAAGATATTGAAGAAATTTACTTCGAAGGTTACTGTGATGAAGAAAGAGATCGTTTTTTGGAGAAACTCAATCAAGTTACAACGCATAAGTAGTCCATTGGTTGGAAAGAGGAAAAATATGCCCTTAGAAGATTTTTCAAATTATGGCTCCTCAAATGAACGTAAAGTTCCTCCTAAAAAAGAAGAAGATATTTTGAATATTCATGAGTCCATCATTTCGCCTATTTCCCCTGTATTCCCCCAGTCTAAAACGAATGATCATTCAAAAAAGTCTTTCTTGAAAAATAAAAAATCTCTTTTATGGTCTGGAATCGTAATAGGAGGGATTCTTCTTGGAATAGGTGGATTTTTAGTCTTTCATTCCTCTTCTATGGAAAACGGTGAGCAACCTTTAACTTCCCAGAATCCAATTCAATCTTCTAAAAGTCCAGTGGTTTCTTTTTATGATCATAAATACCAGATTGTAAATGAAAAGGTTTCTTGGCAAGAGGCTTTTTCTCAAGCATCCGAGGCAGGAGGATATCTAGCTACCTTAAATACTTTAGATGAAGAAGCTTTTTTGGATGCTCTTGTTCAAGATTCTCCTCTTGA
>CAZMHE010000057.1:0-4112 GCA_964566015.1 uncultured Sangeribacter sp.
TAAGACCGCTGCAATACTTGAAAGCATCAGAACCGATTGAAGAAACAGAGGTGGGAATGATCACCGAGATTAAGCCGTAGCAATTGTAGAAAGCCTGTGAGCCGATTGAATTTACTGAGTCGCCGATAGTTACCGATTTCAGGCCGGAGCAATTAGCGAAAGCGTATGCGCCGATTGAGGCGACAGAGTTGGGGATTATCACCGAAGTCAGGCCGGAGCAATTAGTGAAAGCATACGCTCCGATTGAAGATACCGATTCGGGTATTATCACTGTTGTCACACCATTCAATCCGTATGCCAAATAATTCGGGATAACCTCAACGCCATCACCAATCGTTAATGTTTTAATACTTGTTGGAAATGGGCTTTTATTCTTATCGCCGAATGTGCAATTTTTCGCATCATATGCAACAGTTGTCAGGCTACTACAATCATTGAAAGCATCTTGTCCGATTGAGGTTACATTCTGAGGAATATTGACCGAAGTCAAGCTACTGCAACCAGAGAAAGCCGAAGAGCCGATTGAGGTTACATTCTGGGGAATATTGACCGAAGTCAGTCCACTACAACTGGAGAAAGCTGATGGGCCGATTGTAGTAACTGAGTTAGGGATGACAAAGTCTCCTTCGAGATTAAGTGGTACGAAATAGATTGCCGTCTTATCCTCCTCCCAAAGGAATCCATCTTCAATAATCGTACTGGCCGCATTATAAGCAATGCTTATCCCTGACGAAAAGGGATTGCTTATTTTAGTTGGATAAGCATTTCTTTTCAGCTTCTCACAACGGTAAAAAGCTGAACTGTCAACATTTGTGACTGAGTTTCCAATTATAACTGAAGTCAGTTTAGAGCAATTATCGAAAGCAAATTTTGCTATTGTGGTGACAGAGTTGGGGATTATCACCGAAGTCAAGCCGCTGCAACTAGAGAAAGCATCCTTGCCGATTGAAGTGACTGTGTTGGGGATTGTCACTGAAGTCAGAGATTTGCATCCGCTGAAACCATATTCGCCTATTTCTGTCAAAGTGAATTCCACATCCCCATCCTTTGGACGTGAAGGAAGAACCAGGGTGCCACTTACATTGTTACCGGCAGAAGAATAACTACCGGTTTTTGTTCTTACAGTTTTGATGTTGGGGGTCTCCTTAATGACTGTATAGGTGATCGTTTGCCCCTCGTAGGTGTATTCGAAATCGCGGGCGAATGTCGGGAGCGCCATCAACACTCCCAACATGAAAAATAAGACTTTTCTCATGATTTATTTATTTTGATTGGTTAGTTTTTCGTTTTGATTTCTCCTCTGCCTTTTTCTCCAGGAAATCGGCATAAGCCGCCAATAGATTATGGAAGCAGCAAAGGAAATTCTCCAGGTGGCAAGCTCCGAGTAACCGCAGCGTATGACTGAATTTCCTGATGTCCACTCTTAAGGGATGAGTCGTCTTGCGCAATTCCTTCAACTCGACCGGAGTGATGTCTATGTATTTCTTGCCTGTGTATTCTGAAATCCTCGCCAGATTATAGGCTCCCAAATACACTCCGGCATGAAGATATACCTTTGCCTGCGGGGCTATATGGCATCCGGCATAATGCCATCCGAAACGCAGGATCGTATCGTAGGTGGCGAGTTCCCCGATTCCGTCAATGCCGTCAGTCTCCTTAGAGTCTTGCTCATAATCCTCTTCTCCAGTCAATTCGAAGGAGGAAGTCCCGAATAAAACCGGTGATAACTGGTCAAAAAGTTCTTCGAATGTCGAAACCGTGATCCCCTCTCTGACTTTTCGGTTCAAGGCTTCCTCCGCCTTTATTATAGCTTCTCGCTTAAGACGGTATTGATGACTGTTACGTTTGAAATACTCCTTAAGTACATCCTCATCGCAGGTGTGGCACCCGCTCACACAATCACGGATGTTCCATTTTCTGTCAAGACACCGTTCGTATGGATCCCTCATCAGAACCTGATAACCCGCCACAAGGACGTCGATATAATCCACACCGCAGCCGCAGTTGCGTTTGCATAACTTCTGATTGAACGCTTTCCCGTTATCAAGTTCAGGGAAGATAAAGAAGGAGGGATCCTGGCAATTATTATTCATGATGTATCTCTCTGCCGCTGGACTCACCTCATTGGCAATTACACAAAAAAAGCGTGAGAGTCTGTATCAGTTGCTCGTTCCGCTTATTGAGGCTGTGGCATGTGCCCATCTGAGTAGAACGAGCAACGCGGAGCCTCACGCTGTATGATATAGGAGGTGTCCGGAGATTGTATCGCTACATGCTCCGGCACAGGTATATCATACCCGAAAGGCGCCTATCGTTGCCTCATTCCCGACTCAGATTCTGAAACTGCCACATTCCAATAAGCCAAGAACAAGAGCTTGATAAACGCTCTTATAATATGTCTGCAACCCGCCACGTCACCCACATCGGGGCTCCGCCGGCGATATGCACCGCAAAGGTAACAAATAAATCACAAAAAACAAACAGATTTATAAGAAAGGTACGGGGGATTCGAAGGAATAATGCCTGTTATCTAACGGAAAGGTGAACGCGAGGCGATGGGCATGGAGATGAAGTCGGTCAGCATCCCTGCCGCCGTTGCGGCCATAGAGACGGTCGCCGACAATCGGAAGTCCGAGCCCTTCCCCCGAGGAGGCATGTACCCTGAGCTGATGGGTGCGTCCCGTGAGTGGATGAAACTCTATCAGGCTGCGGCCACCTTCCGTGCCGATGAATTCATAGTCGGTCACCGCCTCCTTCCCTCGCTTGAAATCTACACGTTGCCGTGGGCGGTCAAGCCAATCGGGCGACAATGGAAGTTCGATCCTTCCGCTCTTCGGCAACGAAGCTGCTTCAAAATCTCCCTCCAGTTCTGCCACGTAGGTCTTGCTTACCCGACGTGTGGCAAAGAGTGTCTGCATAATCCTGAAGGGAAGGTCTCCGAAAGTAGCTATGATTAATCCGGAAGTATCCTGATCGAGACGGTGAGCCATGCGGACGCTCTTGTCCGCACCGTATCTCTTTTCGAGCCATTCCTGCAGGGAGAGTGAATTTACTTTCCCGGGCACGGAGAGCATCCCGGAGGGTTTGTCGACTACGCAAAACCATTCATTCTCATAGATTATCTCCGGATTAAAGCTTTCAGCGGTATCGGTGTTTTCCGATAGCGGGGGATCTATATCGAGACCCTGAAGCATCCAGGTGAGAACAGGTAGACATTTCCCACGGCAGGCGGGATAAAATTCACCGTGTCGTCTGATTTCCCCTCCCTTCGGTTTGCCATACCAGTACTCTGCCATATGGAGGGGTTGCCAGCCGCGCAGGTATGCGGCCTGAAGAAGTTTCGGCGCGCAACACTCTCCGGCTCCGGAGGGTGGAACAGGTGGGTTGCACTCCCTGAAGATCTCCTTAAGGCTTTTGCTTTCCCCCTTATAATTGAGGAGTCTGAAGTTTTCAAACAGCCACGTCTGCAATTGTTCCGATTCATTATGCCGACGCTCCTTAAGGGAGTCGAGGTGTGCCTGTGCGCTTCTCAGCTTCTCTTCAAACGGAGCTAATTGGATAGCAATCCTTTTCTTGAGCCGGTGCAGCTCAGCTTTCTCAAACTGACTCTGCCGCAACATCGCCTCCATCTCTTCCTGATCTGCCTCCCCGGAAGCCCGGCGGGCGGCACGCGACTGTTTTGAAAGGCGGCATCTCTCCCTGAAGGCTTCAACCTTAGCCCCATACTTCTCCTTGGCTTGACTGAGCTCAGTCTTTGCCTTGGCAAACTCTCCTTCTGTGAATTTGTCTATCTCCTTGTTCAGGAGGGAGATTTTCCGTTCGTTGGTCTTGAAATATCCGTCGGGGGAGAGGTAGTCGAAGGCAGGGGCGACGAAGCCGGCGTGATGAAATCCCTGATCGCCTATCTGTCCGGAGAATGCAAAGAGTGTATGGTGTCCGCCAAGCTCATCGGCGGCAATGAGCACACCGAGCATCTTGCCCTCCTCCAGTTCCCGGCAGAAGTTGAGGTCTTCCGGTCGGCCGCTACTTTTCAGGCTCCCGATACGGAGGGTCAATTGAAGGAATGCGGCTTCACATTCCGGATCCGGACTATAATCAAAAGGATTGTTCAT
>CAZMHE010000057.1:4212-14236 GCA_964566015.1 uncultured Sangeribacter sp.
TTATTTGTTAATTTTGCGCGATAGCGGTGACTCTTCGGTCACTGCGTTACGCTTTAAGTTATCTTACTTTCCACTCTAAACTATTTAGCATCAGCTACGGCTTTCGATAATGGATAAACAGAACGTCACGCCTGCACGACGTATCGGCCCGATTCTATATTGGGTCCTCCTTGTGATAACCGTCTTTCCGTTCGACCGGGTTTTCGGGTTGTCGCATCAGATTGTCACCCCTCCGGTGGCGCTTTTCCTCGGACTCGTCTTCGCATTTGTTTTCGGTATACCTTACCCGAAGTTCAACAAGAAGTTGTCGAAATATCTTCTTCAGGCATCGGTCGTGGGGCTCGGTTTCGGCATGAATCTTCAGAAGTCGCTCCAGAGCGGCGCCGACGGTATGCTCTTCACCATCGTCTCGGTAGTCGGTGTGATGGTGATCGGCGTGGCATTGGGCCGCTACATGAGCATTGACGGGAAGACTTCCTACCTGATCTCTTCCGGCACTGCAATCTGCGGCGGATCGGCAATCGCAGCCGTGGGTCCTGTTGTGAAAGCAAATGAAAATCAGATGGCGGTGTCGCTCGGCGTCATCTTCATACTCAACGCCATAGCTCTCTTCATATTCCCCCCTCTCGGTCACCTTTTCGGTCTCAGTCAGGAGCAATTCGGCACATGGGCTGCCATCGCCATACATGACACGAGTTCCGTGGTCGGTGCGGGTGAGGCTTACGGCGCGAAGGCCTGTGAGGTGGCCACGCTCATCAAATGCACGCGTGCGCTCTGGATCATACCGCTTGCATTCTTCACCATGTGGTATTTCCGCAAGGACAAGGTTGGCGACGGTAAAGCGAAGGTATCGATTCCCTGGTTCATACTTCTCTTCGTCGTGGCGATGGTGATATATTCCTACACCCCCGCTTCCGCGATGACAGTGATGGGACCTGTCTACGAGGTGATTGTCGCGATCGCCCGCAAGGCCCTCGTGGCGGTGCTTTTCGCCATCGGAGCGAGTCTCAGCCTGAAAGTGGTGAAGAATGTCGGGGTGAAACCCCTCATACAGGCCCTGACGCTGTGGATGGCAATCGGGGCTACAAGTCTCTTCGTCGTGATGTATACGATCGACTGAGACTGCGCGAAATTCAAATAAAGTAAACAATCATTGAAAAATAGCAGACTATGGAAAGAGAAGACCTTCGGTTACTCCCCCTCCCCACGAGAGAGTCGTCAATCTGGAAAGCCTTCAACATACCGTCACTAATGATGGGTGTCGGATCGGTCTTTGCCGGGACCGCCTCTGCGGATATTCATGGCAATCTTGACATCCCCAACGCAATTCTGTGCCTGCTTTTCGTAATCTTCGCCCAGTTTGCCGTGACGAGCTACCATCGTTATCATGACGACCACACCCCGATCGGCCCCGATGGCAAGAGGATAGGCAAGGATTTCACAGGGGCAGCCGACCGTCAGCTATATTATAAGGTGTGCGCCAGCGGTGTGGGCTTGATCGCAATCATGGTTGGCTTCGGCATCATCGCCGTCGGCGGATGGTTTTTCGCCGTTGTCGGTCTGGTGATTGCTGTCTCCTCCTGGTTGATGGTGTGTGGCTCGAACCCGATATTCTGGACTCCATGGAGCACGGTGATCTCCTTCCTGATTTTCGGTCCGGTGGGTGTGATGACCGTCTCCCTGCTACAGTCAGGCCACGAGGCCCGTCAGCTCTTCGACTGGTTTGATGTGGCTCCGGCCGTCTATATGAGTGTGGCGATAGGTTTTCTGGCTGTCACAAGCAACCTTGTCATCAACTATGCCACGATTAATTTTGACAGCCGCCACGGACATCAGACATTCGCCGTCTTGTTTGGACGCAAGAACACACGCTTCGTGATTTTCATGAACGGTTTGCTCGGAGGAGCTATGCTCATATGGGCAAGTTTCCGGCTTTCCGCCACCAATGTCGTAGCCCCCATGGTTCCCGGCATCACACTTATCCTGATCAATACCTGGATCTGGTGGCGTCTTGACAAGGCTGATGCGGTGGAGATGGTTCGCCTCGAGCGGCTCTCCTATTTCAATATGTTGCTCACCGGACTCATCGCCCTTTTTGTCGGAGAATTCTTCGGTGTGCCTGACGACAGCTTCATGCACTTATTCTGAGCTCGGGGAATCCGCATATGAAATTATCCCCGGGCATCTGCTTGATGCCCGGGGATTGTCTTATCTAATAATCAGGATAGGAATGTCAGTTTTTTATATTGTTTTGGCGTAGTGTTTTGCCTCAGGGGGTATCATCTCGACGGCTCCCGGGCCATTTCCGGTTTTGGCTTACATTTCTTTCAATTGCGGAGGGGAGAGGAAAGAAAGGGGAAGTTAGCGGTAATCTTTCAGGGCACTCTGGAGACGCTTGCGTGCGAAGAAGATGCGGCTCTTGACAGTGCCGAGGGGAAGCTGCATCTTTTCAGCTATCTCATTATATTTATAGCCTGCCACGTACATTGTGAAGGGGATGCGGTATTCGTCAGAAAATTCGCGGATGGCTTCCGAGATCTCCTTGGCGGCGAAACTTCCTTCGGGAGTTGAGAAACCTGACTCCTGGGAGAGGTTGAGGTGATAAAGGTCTTCAGTCTGGTCAATTACTGTCGCGCTTCTTACCTGACGGCGGTAATTGTTGATGAAGATATTGCGCATGATTGTGAAAACCCAACCCTTGAAGTTGACGTTGTCAACATACTTTGCCTCATTGTCAAGCACTTTGAGAGTAGTGTCCTGCACGAGGTCCTGTGCGGATTCCCTGTTGGTTGTCAGTTGGTATGCAAAGTTAAGGAGGTTTCCCTGTAATCCTAAAAGTCGCTGTTTGAAAGAGCCGGAGTCTGCCATTGTAGTATCGTTTTTAGTGGTGGTCGAGCTATCGGCGTCCCTGTCGGTGAGCCTCAGCTCCTGATTGAAATTGTTTACATCTATATAACAACACAAACCGGAATTAGTCGCCTGAGAACAGTGTTAAAAAGTGTTATTGAGGCTAACTTGCGGGGTGATAAGGATGCCTGACGTTAAAAAAATTAAAAAAATGTGCGTTATTTTGTGATTGAATAGTGTATAATGAGTAATTTTGTGCCCATTGACTAATCGCGCCTTCAACCGTAAAGGTGTCGGTGGCGCGATAAGGAAAGTCAACTAACTCAAAGAGAAACACCCTGACAGAGTGAGCAAGGCATCAAAAAAAGCAAGTTTCTGGGTTCGTCGCAGGGCTCATCTCCCGATTCTGCTGATCGGGACGCTGACCATAGTGCTTCTTGTGGTCAACGACGACACGTCGATCTCGCTCAATATGGAGTATGACCGGCAGATCAACGAGCTGACGAAGGAGATTGCCGCCTGTCGCGACTCGGCCGCCTATTACCGGCGTCAGCGTGAGGGGATAGTGCATGGCAGTTCCGACCTCGAGCGGCTTGCCCGTGAGAAATTTCATATGCAGCGCCCCTCCGAGGATGTCTACATCATCAAATGACGGCGGCATGGAGACTTCCGCTCCCTCCGGCATGGATGCGGGTGTGATATAATATAAAGAGTATGGCAAGAAAAGAGAGTAAGCCGCTGGCAGGCGGCGGAGAGACGGTCAGAAGACGCTCCGAGGGTGTGGCCACTTTCGGACTCCTTCTTATATGTGTGGCTCTTGCCGCGCCTTTCATGGCGGCCGGCGACCTCGCTTTCCTCGAGATATTCAAATGGGTTTATTCAGCCGGTGCGCTGATCTATGTCATAGCCCGCGTGGCCGGTGCCCGCAATGCCGAAGGCTCGCTCAGGCTCCGTCGCATGCGCCGCATGGAGTTCTGGGGCGGTATGTGCTTCATTGTCGGAGCCGCCTTCTGGTTTTATTCGGAGAGTCACCTCGGCCCCTATGCGGGGATGCTGGCCGTGTTGCGCCAGACAATCCTCTTCACGCTTGCCGGAGCCGTCATACAGGTGATCGCTTCCTGGCTCATCGTGTCACAGTTGGCTAAGGAAAAATCGGGCGGCGGCAAACCGGCCGGAAAGGAGAGTGACAGAAGATGATAGTGGATGAGGATATGGTAAACGCTATGAAGTCTATACGCCTGCTCACGATCGACCAGGGCAACTCTTCCGCCAAGGTAGGTGTCTGGCATGGTGATTCGGAGGTAGCCTCCGAGCGTCTTGCATCGCTGTCGATAGAGTCGCTGCTCCCCCTTCTCGAGGAGCATGAGGCAGACAGTTGCGTCTATTGCAGCGTCGGGCATACCGACGCGAAGTTTCTCGAGACCCTCCGCCGTATGCTTGACGGGCGACTGCTCGTGCTGACCCCGGTCACTCCCTTGCCCATCCGCGTCAGCTACGGAAGCCGCGCCACTCTCGGCAACGACCGTGTGGCGGCCGCATGCGGGGCTGTTGCCCTTTATCCCGGAGAGGGTATCCTCGTGGTCGATGCCGGCACTGCCGTCACGATCGATGTAGTCACCCCCGACGGTGTCTTCATCGGCGGCAATATCGCCCCGGGGATGAGACTCCGTTTCTCCTCGCTCCATGAGGCCACAAGTCAGCTCCCGCTCCTCGATGCCGACGGGGAGATATGCCCCTTCGGTCATGACACCGCCACAGCCATCCGCAGCGGAGTAGTAGGTGGAATGGTGGCCGAGATTGCCGACGCCTATTCACAGGCGAGCAGGGACCACGGCTGCAGCCGCGTTCTCATCACCGGTCATGATGCCCCTGTGCTTCTTCCCCTTCTCAGTGGCCGCGAACTCCCCGTCGCTGACGAACCGTCGCTCGTGGGGATGGGACTTCTCTCCATTTTCCGTCATAATATGCAATTCGACACCCCGACAATATGAAAAAGATAAAGCTCCTTCTCCTGTCGCTCGCCGCGACTGCCTTTGCGGCGTCAGCCCAGGACAACAACAACTATTCAATGTATGGTTATGGCATACTCTCCGACAGGGCTACATCCATGCAGCGTCAGATGGGTTCCGTGGGGTATGCCATGAACTCAGGGCGTCAGATCAACGTGATGAATCCGGCCTCCTACGCCGCGATCGACTCACTCACCTTCCTCTTCGACATGGGTGCTGACATATCCTTCCTCTGGCAGAAGGAGGGGAAAGCCCGCGAACACACCACGGGTGGCGGCCTCGACTATATCACCATGCAGTTCCCCATCACCAAATACCTCGGGGCCTCCATCGGTATGCTCCCGTATTCATCGGTCGGTTACGCTTTCGGCAATGAGATCAAGTTCGGCGCCGTGCAGAACCAGGGTTCGGGCGGCATCAACCAGGCCTATCTCGGTCTTGGCGGAAAATACAAAGGATTCTCCCTCGGCGTCAATGTGGCTTACAGCTTCGGCAACATCATCAACGATGTCTATGCCACTCCTTCCTCTGTGGGGCAGGCCGTCATAGAGCATGTGATGCAGATACGCGACTGGGACATCGTGATCGGTGCTCAATACACAGCCCGCCTCAGCAAGACCGACGACATGACCGTCGGCCTGACATATACCCCGAAGAAATCGCTTCACGGCGACACATGGGTGACGACACAGGAGAACACGGCCAGCGGCGTCACCGCCGACACCGTCGCCAGCATGAAGATGAACGGCCATTACTATACGCCGACAACGTTCGGAGGGGGCATCTCCTACCGCCATGAGCGCACATCGCGCTGGATGGTGGAGGCCGATGTTACCTATCAGGCCTGGTCGAAAGCGGAATATTCACCCCTTTACCGCAACGGCGCGCCCCCCACGGCAGAGAACATGGTCTTTCAGGGGATGCATTTCAATGACAGGACACGCTATGCCCTCGGCGGCGAGTGGGTGCCTAAAGTGCGCGGCAATTATCTTCAGCGCATGGCCTACCGGGCAGGTATTTATACAGCCAACGACTACCTGAATATAAACGGCAACAAGCTCCGTGAATACGGATTGACAGCCGGTTTTGGCTTCAACACTCCTGAAGGGAAGACGATGATCAACCTCGGCTTCGAATGGAAACACCGTCAGGGTCATCCGCAGAGAATGATCACGCAGGATTTCTTCAATATCACCCTCGGAATCAATGTGAACGAGCTTTGGTTCTGGCAGCGCCGAATCAAATAAGGGAGATGAACCGCCGACTATGTTCAGGAATGAGGGGAGTGGGGCTCTCTCTTGCCGCGGCCACGGCGTTGGCTATCGGCGCGGGCAGCTGCACGGAGGAGACCAAGGTCGACGTCTCGAAGGGTATCAACCCCGGAAAGATGCCGACGATGGTGACGCGCAATATCAATACCCTCATCTCGGATTCCGGCATAACGCAGTATAAGATAGTCGCCCCCGTCTGGTATGTCTATGACGAGACCGACACTCCTTGCTGGGTATTCCCCGAAGGACTGTACCTACAGAAATTCGACAGCTCATACAAGGTGATCGCCACGGTCGCGGCTGATTCCGCAAGGTTTCTCCGACTCCAGAAGCTCTGGGAACTCTTCGGCAACGTCGAGATGACCAAGGCACCCAAAGATCTCTTCCTGACTCCACGTGTCTTCTGGGATCAGCGGCGGCAGCGTCTTTACTCCGACACGTTCATTCATATAGAGAATGCCACACATGTGCTCGAGGGCACCGGCTTCGAGAGCAACGAGCGCCTCACCGAATACAGGATACTGCATCCTACAGGCATTTTCCCCGTCAACCGTGATAATTTCCGTCCAGACTAAATGACAATAACAACCGCAATAATAGTCACCGTCACCGCCCTGGTGCTCTCGGCCCTTTTTTCAGGTTCGGAGATTGCTTTCGTGCAGTCGAGCAAGGTGAGAATGGAGATCGACGCGGCCCGAGGCGGCATCATCGACCGCATAATCCGCGGCTTCTCGAGGAGCGAGGATATGTTCATCTCCACATTGCTTGTAGGCAACAATATCGTGCTCGTCGTCTACGGCATCTCGATCTCGGTGATAATCAACCCATATCTTCAGACATGGCTTCATTCCGAGGCATTGGTGCTCATTGCCAACACCCTCATCTCTACGGGAGTCGTGCTGATCGCCGGTGAGTTCCTGCCCAAGACAGCCTTCCGCATCAACCCCAACCTGATGCTGAGGCTGGTGGCTCTCCCTCTTTATCTCATCTACCTTGCTCTTTTTCCGATAGCCAAACTGGTATCAGCCATTTCCAAAGGATTGATGAAGCTCTTCGGCATAAAGGGTGAGGCGTCGTCGTCGGATCAGCTCACCATCGATCAGCTCGATGACTATCTGCAACAGCAGCTCCACGACACCGCCAACCGTCAGGAGGTGGAGAATGAGGTCAAGATCTTCCGCAACGCCATCGACTTCAAGGACACCGAGATGAAGGAGTGCATGATTCCGCGCAACGAGATCGTGGCCGTCGGCATCGACCACACTGACCGCGAGGAGCTTATCCGCAGATTCATAGCCACGGGGCTCTCCAAGATAGTGGTATATAGGGAAGATATTGATGATGTATTAGGGTATATCCATGTCTCCGAGCTTTTCAATGTCGAGGAAGACTGGAAAGAGCATCTAAAGCCCGTCATCTTCACTCCCGAGACAATGCTCGCCAACAAGATGATGCGCCGTATGCTTTCAGAGAAAAAGTCAATGGCGGTGGTCGTTGATGAGTTCGGCGGCACAGCCGGCCTGGCCACACTCGAGGATCTCGTGGAGGAGATATTCGGAGAGATCGAGGATGAGCATGACCGCACCCGTCTTCTTGCCCGTGAGACAGCCCCCGGCGAATATGAGTTCTCCGGTCGTGTAGAGACGGAATATATCAATGAAGAGTTCGGTCTCGACCTCAAGGAGAGCGAGGACTATCACACACTCGGCGGATACATACTTGAGAATTTAGGTGCGCTTCCTGTGCAGGGAGACACATTCGAGGCCGACGGATTGCGCTTCACGATCATGAGGATGTCGGCCACGAGGATAGAAATGGTAAAAGTGAAAAAAATTAATTAAATTTTCTTGCGTGATTTCTTGCGGGAATCAAATTAAACAACTACCTTTGTCAACTGATAATGGAAACCATTGTCAGCGTCCCTGTAAGGGACAGCCGAATTAATTGAGAATCAAAGCAATCAGACCAACCAAATCATCTAACCGTAAAATCAATGAGCAGCAAGTCGACATTCAAGACATCAGTACTTGGGATGCAGTCCAACCTACTCTCCTTCGCTCTTAAGCTTACATCCGACAAGGATGACGCTCAGGATCTCGTGCAGGACACCACCCTCAAGGCCCTCAATAATGAGGAGAAGTATGTCGAAAATACCAACTTCAAGGGCTGGATGATGACCATCATGCGCAACATCTTCATCAACAACTACCGCAAGACGGTGCGCGAGAATACGATGGTCGATACGACTGCCGATCTCTATCACCTTAATCTCGGCACCGACACTGCCGAGGTGACACCTGACGGTGCTTATGCCGTTGGTGAGATTTCTCAGATCATCGCCTCATTCCCGGTGGAATACCGCGAGCCGTTCAATCTTCATGTGGCCGGCTACAAGTATGAGGAGATTGCCGAGATGCTCAATGTCCCCCTCGGAGCCGTGAAGAGCCGCATCTTCACGACGCGCAAGCGTCTGCGTGAGGTCCTTAAGGACTACAGATAATCCCCGCGTTTCGATTTCAAGTAATTCAGACGACATAGCCCGCTGCATGAGCCATGCTCAAGCAGCGGGTTTTTCAACTTCCCCTCGCGGAAGTTGGGTTAGAGGTTAGGGTTGGTTTAAATATCTTTTTATGGTAAAATTCGTCAGCAATATTTTTCACTGCGGAGATGAGGTTCGTCCGCTTGCTTTCGGCAACGACATCTCCCGCATCGTAAGGGGTATCGCCATCATCCTGATGGTGGTGGGTCATTCACTCCCGGGGCGGGTGATCGGTTTCGCCGTCCCACTTTTCTCTTTCCTTGTCGGGTATGGCTACAATTTCAGCCGTAGCCGCGACGCCCGCCATTCCCTTATCCGCGTGTGGCATCTCCTCTCCAATTTCTGGATTATACTTTTCGGCCTCTGCATACCTGCAGCTCTCATCACCCATGCCGGGCCGGTCAAGTTCGGTGAAGTGGCTCTCAACATGTTCGGCCTTCATCCACGGTTCAATTTCTTCTGCTGGTATATCTACTTTTATATTGTGGCGATGACTCTCCTCCCCGGATTGTCTCGGATTGTCGACCGCTATGGACTTCGTGGAGTGATTCTCCTTTCCCTTCTTTTCGGAGGTGTCACTGCAGGACTCGGCGCGATACCGGTAAAAGGACTGGATGTCTGGATTGTGAAACTCATCGGTTGTGCATCGCGTTGCGCATGTTATATGCCTGTGGTGCTTGCCGGTTACTGGTTAGCCCGCAACGGAGTTTATGCCCGGATGGGTTGCCGTCGATCGCCGATGCGTCTCGCCCTTTGCATCGGGGCACTTGTCGGGATATATTTCCTGCGCGGATTGCCGTGGGTCAAGACCCTCGACCTCCTTTGGGCTCCTTTGGCGGCCGGTGCGGTGGCGCAGATATTCGGAATGTACACCCTCGCACCGGTTCGATGGCTCCTGACATTCCTTGGTATGCGGTCGATGGGGATATGGTTTCTTCATGCCCTTTTCTTCACACACGCCACACGCAAGCTCTTCGTGCCGATCCTCGATTTCTTCACCAAGAATGATTTCATGGCTTCGTTGGGGATATATTCCGTCAATACTGTAAGGATACTCCTTATATTTGCGGTGTCTGCCCTGCTCGCCATCCTCTTTGATAAGGTATATTCACTTCTGTCGAAGGTTCACATCTCTCTTCCGCATCCAATCCTTACCCACCGTTAAGTTAGAATAATATCCGTGATATCGCATGGCACGCCATCCTATGTGGGGACATGGCGTGCCATGTCCGCAAATGCCCGGGTCCGTTGTCGCCGACAACAACCATATAGTGATAATTGTTTTCTCGAATTAACAAAACCAAATAAATTTTAACATTTATTGATTTCACAATAACACAGCAGGTTGTGATGCAATT
>CAZMHE010000058.1:0-14133 GCA_964566015.1 uncultured Sangeribacter sp.
CCTGCAACCTTCTGATCCGTAGTCAGATGCTCTATTCAGTTGAGCTAACGAACCCTTCATTTCGCAGCATCCGGTTGTTTCCCGTTTGCGAGTGCAAAGTTATAGCTTTTTCCCGAAATGGCCAAATTATTTTAGAAAAATTTTTTAAAAAAATAGTCTTACCTCAGCCCTTCCGGTTATGCCCGATATAGGAGGATTTGATTTGCAGATAGTTATTTCTCCGCCTTCAATTCCCGGCCAATCTTCTCTGATTCTGTCGGCGATGGAATCGGCGACCGTCTCGAGAAGAGATCGAGGTTTAGACATCTCCTCACTGACGATTTTGTAAAGATCGACGTAAGAAACGGTGGCCCCTAAATCGTCATTCTTGATGGAGTCAGAATAGGGGAGACGTATACGGAGGGTAACGATAAATTCGTTACCCACCTTTCGCTCCTGCTCCATCACGCCGTGAAAGGCATGAATCCTGAGGTCTGTCAGTGATATTTCGAACCGCCTCATGCTCCTCACATCACTTCTCCCTCCACCGGTATCTTGGCTACACGGCGGGAGTGGCGTCCACCTTCAAAGTCAGATGCAAGAAATGTGTCAACAATCTTTAACGCTTCTTCTTCCGAGATGAAACGGGCCGGTAGCACAAGGAAATTGGCATCGTTGTGCTGCCGGGCGAGAGCCGCTATCTCCGGAAGCCAGCAGAGGGCTGCACGGATACCCTGGTGTTTGTTGAGGGTTATCTGCATACCCTGTCCTGAGCCGCACATACCTACGCCAAGTTCACATTCCCCTTTCTCGACTGCGTTCGCAGCGGGATGCCCGAAGTCGGCGTAATCGCATGAATCCTCGGAGTGGGTGCCGTAATCAATGATCTCAAACCCCTTCTCCTGAAGATATTTCTTAACAGTCTCCTTGAGGGAATAAGCGGCATGATCAGCCGCCATAGCTATCTTCTTCATAAACTTATCACGTTAAATATCTCAGAAATGTAGTGATACCTCTCACTGCATGGATTGATTATCCTTTTTTCCCATTGAATAATTTTCCTTTGAATGCAAACCTCACCATAAAGTAGTTGAGGGGGATGCAGATAGCCAGGGCCGGGAGCAGCGCATAGTCCGGGTTCATTATACCCTTGAAAATGGCCACCAACCCCGTCTGAAGACCAAGGTTAATCAGATGACTGAGGGCAAATCCGATTCCCTTGTTGGCATTTGGCCGCGAGTGGAAAGTGAAATAACTCGAAAGGAAGAAATTGACAATGAAACTTATGGCGTAGCTGATCATAGCCGCTATTACGGCACGCTGTCCGTGAAAAACTGCTTTCAGGAACACCACATACATGATATATTGGATGACTGTGGCCACGCCACCAACCATTCCAAATCTGATTATTTCCGAAAAACGGCTGTCACCGTTTACGAGTTGCTTCACTTTCATGGGTCAGGTTTTCTTAATTGGAGATGGAGGGAGGGGTCAGCTCTTGTTTTCTTCCGGCAACGTTGGCTCATTACCCGAAGTCGAGATCTCTTTGTTGATCTTCTCGATATAGTCAAGAAGATCATCGCGTCCGGTGGCCTTCTCGGAGGAAGTGACGAATATTGGAGGAAGCTCCTCCCAGGTCTCGTGAAGTTTCTTCTTGTATTCCTCCACTTTCGTCATCCCTGCGTTCGGGCCGAGCTTGTCGGCCTTAGTGAAGACAATAGCGAAAGGCACCTGATTCTCTCCGAGCCATTCAAGGAACTGAATGTCAATTTTCTGTGGCTCGTGACGGATGTCAATCAGTACGAAGAGGAGAGTCATCTGACGGCGGTTTAGGATATAGTCTTCTATAATCCTTCTGAAGTCATCGCGTTGATCCTTACCGCGCTGGGCATACCCGTAGCCGGGCAGGTCGACGATATAGAAGGCTCCGTCATTGATCTCAAAATGATTGATGAGAAGAGTCTTACCCGGTTTCTGAGATGTCTTGGCCAGAGCCTTTCGGCGAGTCAGCATATTAATGAGCGAAGACTTGCCGACATTCGACCGGCCTATAAATGCATATTCGGGCACATCGGTATCGGGACATTGCTCAACTTTGGCGTTGCTTATCAGGTATTTCGCATTCTTAATTTCCATAATTTGCTAATTTTGTTCTACATTAAAACAATTCCGAAGCCAATTTTGATGTGCAGGAAATCATAATTCTCAGAAAACCAGTTCGTGAATAAGACGGAGAGCGTCTTTCACCTTTTCCTTATCCACGACAAAAGAGAGTGTCGTGTCGGAGGGTTTGCGTGAATAAGTAGCCACCTCTATGCCGTCGCGACGCAATGTGTTTAAAATTCTCGGGGCGAGTCGGTCACGCTCCTTCATGCCGTCGCCTACGACGGCCACGGTAGCGAGGCCATTGCACCGGCTGAATCCCTCAAGCGATGAGTCGGATAGCTCGGGTGCGAACTCAGAAGTCAGCAGACTCTGCGAAGCAGCTGAGTCATTTTCAGCCACTGCAAAAGATAGAGTCCTTTCCGAGGGATCGCTTTCTGCCAAAAAGACAGTGATGCCCTGACGGGCCAATGCGTTGAGTGCCCGCGAGTGGAATCCGGGAATATTGCTGTCGGAAGTGCAGCGCAGATTGAAGACGGTTGTGCCGTTGATAGAAGAGATTCCCTTGATGCTGTCTTCGGAATCGGGTCGCTTTTCCGTTATGATAGTGCCCGGAGCGGTCGGGTTGAAGGTGTTGAGAATCTTTATTGGGATATTCTTATGGAATACAGGATAGATCGTGGGTGGATAGATCACCTTTGCACCGAACGAGCAAAGCTCCATGCTCTCGGTGAAAGTCATCTTGGGAAGTACTTTCGCCTGAGGAATGATTCTTGGGTCGGCGCTCATGAAGCCGTCGACGTCTGTCCAGATTTCGAGGAGATCGGCATCGAGGGCAGCCGCTATCAGGGCAGCGGTGAAATCGCTTCCTCCGCGCCCGAGATTGGTGATTTCCCCGGTTGTTTTGTCGCGTGAGATGAATCCCGGCACTATAGCTATGCCATCGAAACCGTTGAACTCCTCTTTGATGAGTTGCATCGTGAGTTTCTGATCGGCTGTATTCTTGTCAAACCATTTCTCAGTCTTGACGAAATCGAGTGAGTCGTGGCGTTGAGCACCGGAAATCATGGCAGTGACAATGACGGAAGACATCCTCTCGCCATAGCTGACGATGATGTCAAGGGTCTTGGAGGGGAGATCCTGAATCAGATAGACTCCGTCGTAGATTCTTGAGAGCGCATCGAGCAGTTCTGAAACGGTCTGCCTGGTGGCTTCACGACGCTCTTCGGAGACAACCTCTTCGATTATGTCGAAATGGCGACGACGCATGGCGGCCACTTCTTCGGAATATTTCTCGTCTCCACCGGCAGCCATCTTGGCAGTGGCTATAAGACGATCGGTGAGCCCGCCGAGAGCGGAAACCACGACAATGACCGGAGTCTCGCACCCCTCCACGATATTCTTGACATTGCGGAGACTATCAGCCGTGCCGACTGACGTGCCTCCGAATTTCAGCACTTTCATAAGCGTGTAATCGATTATAGAACGCGCTTTCTCCGGGAAAACGCGGATGCAAAGTTAATGAGAAAAATCGAGATTGCAGCTCGTCAGACTCTCCTTTTTGTGTCTTCGGGTAGATAGAGTGCCGAATCAATTGACGATGTCGTGTGAAATGATCCGGCTACAGAGCCAAAGTATAGACGAGGAGAGACTCCCTTTTATCACCGGGTTGTGAGAGCCAACCGGGCAAGGATGCCGTGAGATTAAATCCTGCCTTATTGAATGCCGAAGCTGACGGGAGGTTGGATTCCGGTATTCTTGCTCCCAACACTTTCAATCCGAGATTCCGTGAAGCATATTCTGCAAGCAGTGTCAGAGCTTCTGCCGCCAACCCTTTCCCACGGAAAACGGGGAGGACGTAGATACCTACGAAAGCATTGCGGTGGAGTGGTGAGAGTTCGTAGAGGTCAGCAATCCCTATAGGGTCGCCGGATATGCTGGTGATGACTAAACGGAGCTGACGTGCAGAGAATGGGTCTGCATCATAGGAAAGGGCATAGTCGCGGAGGATCTTGCGCGATAATGGAGCGACCGTGTCGCTGTATGCCCATGCCTCCCTGTCGTTTTCCACGTCATACATGAAATCAGCGTCTGAAGGTTCAGGAGCGCGGAGAATGAGTTTATCGCTTGAGATATTGAGGCTCATTTTCTTGAATTTGAGACAGTATCGGAAAACAAGACCCTGTTCTGAATGGATTTCCCGAGGGTCAGCTCATCAGTATATTCCAGTTCATTGCCTATACTGAGACCACGTGCAAGCATGGTGACCCTTACCGGCAACTCGCTGAGTTTTCTGAAAATGTAGAAATTAGTAGTATCTCCCTCAATCGTCGGGCTCAGGGCGAGAATCACCTCCTCAAGTTCCTCTTCCGTGACGCGCTTTACAAGACTTTCAATCTCGAGGTCAGACGGTCCGATGCCGTCGAGAGGGGAGATCAGACCGCCGAGCACATGGTAAAGTCCCGAATGTTGACGGGTGGATTCGATGGTGATGACATCCTTGACATTTTCCACTACGCAGACTGTCTTCGGATCGCGGCGTGTGTCGGCACAGATGGGACAGATTTCTGATTCGCTTATGTTGTGGCAGCGTGAACAATATCTGATCTCGCTGCGCATCTTGATGATAGCCTCTCCCAAAGCTATGGCTTCTCCCTCTTCGCGTCTGAGCATATGTAGAGCGAGTCTGAGGGCTGTCTTTTTGCCGATACCGGGGAGCTTTGACAGCTCGGCCACCGCATTCTCAAGGAGTGTTGAGTTGAGTGATTGAAACATAGATGCAAAATTAAGCAAAATATTTGTAACAGACGATATATTGGGTATACTAAGATGCAGCAATCAGAATAAAGGGTATATGAAATACGTTATTGAAACATGATTGATTATGTAAGAGGCCCCTTGGCGGAACTGACACCTACAGTGGCTGTCATAGACTGCAACGGGGTGGGATATGAAGTTAACATCACCTTGACCGATTATGCGGTGCTTAATGGAGCTCCGGGAAGGGAAGAGGTGCGACTCTACGTGCATGAGTCGATCCGCGAAGATGCCCATCTTCTTTTCGGATTCCTCGACAAGAGGAGCAGAGAGCTTTTCCGTCTGTTGATAGGTGTAAGCGGCGTCGGCCCGAATACCGCCCGTCTTATTCTATCTTCCCTTACGGCGGATCAGCTTGAAGGTGCGATAGCCTCCGGGCAGGAAGCACCATTGAAAGCTGTGAAGGGTATAGGAGGGAAGACTGCCCAGCGAATCATAGTGGATCTCCGCGACAAAATAAAAGCCTCACCGCAAGCGTTATCTACAAGTGCTCCTGTGGTTGGAGAAGCATACGACGATTCTGTGGCTGCGCTTGTCATGCTCGGCTTCTCGACCCAACAAAGCCAGAAGGTTCTGAAAAAGATCTTCCTGGCCGAACCGGGTATTACTACTGAGAAAGCTATCAAGTTGGCACTCACTATGCTGTGATAGCTCACTAATCTGCACTGAATGACTTTACGAACGCCTACATCATTGAAGAAAATCGCACGTTATGCACCGGTATCCATGCTGGTGCTCGCTGCCTCTGTCGTGTCGTTGGCGCAATATCGTAAGTCGGAACTCCCTCCGCCCCCTCCACCGGTGCCTGAATATCTTCAGGGCACTCAGATTCCGGATAGTGTCATCCTCCCCTCGCCTGTTCAGAATACACTTCCACAGTCGCTTGAAGACTATGTGGGTAGGGAATATGCGGCAGACCTGTCTACCCCTTCCAACATCCGCACTGAAGTGGTCTATGATCCCGTCACCGCGATGTACGTGATGAGGACCATGCTCGGTGACCGCGAGATTATCACTCCTTTCATGATGACGCCCGAGGAATACAACAAGGTGGCGACCAGAAAGGAGATGTTCGCACGTTTTCAGGAAAGGAATGCCGAGACTTTTGCAGCCAAAGACAAGGAGGCCTTCAATATCTTCGACATGAATTTTGCTCTCGGACCCCTTGAGAAAGTGTTCGGTCCCGGCGGCGTGCGACTCACGACACAGGGCTCCATTCAGCTTTCGATGGGCGTCAAGAGCAACAAGACCGATAACCCGGCCCTTTCCTTGCGTTCGCGAAGGAAGACATTCTTCAATTTCGATCAGAAAATTCAGGCTACAATAGCCGCCTCAGTCGGTGACAAGCTCAAATTCAACATGAGCTATAACACCGATGCGACATTCGACTTTGACTCAAAGAACCTCAAGCTTAACTATGAAGGAAAAGAAGATGAGATCATCAAGAGTATTGAGGCAGGTAATGTCAGCATGACCACCGGCTCGAGTCTTATTCGTGGTGGAACGGCACTCTTCGGTCTCAAGACCAAATTACAGTTCGGTAAACTGACCCTTACAGGACTCGTCAGTCAGCAGAACAGCGAATCGAAGACCGTTAACACGCAGGGTGGCGTGCAGACCACCAAGTTCAGCATCAAGGCAGACGATTACGATGCCAACCGCCATTTCTTCCTCGGCCAGTATTTCTACGAGAACTACGATCGCTTTGCTGCAAAACTTCCGCATGTATCTTCAGGTATCACCATCACCAGAATAGAGGTATGGGTAACCAATAAGAACAGTAACTTCGACGAGAGCCGAAACTTCGTTGGATTCATGGATCTTGGTGAGAATACTAATCTTGCCAACGGCTACTGGCAACCCAATTACTCGTTCGATAACCCTTCAAACCTCAGCAACAACCTGCTGACGATAATGAAGGAGGATTTTCCGGGTGCGCGCAACATCAATGAGGTGACGCAGGTGCTCGAGCCACTGTCGGCCTACGGCATCACCGGTGGGCGCGATTACGAGAAGGTGGAGAGCGCACGTCTGCTGAAGTCGAGCGAATATACCCTCAATTCCACGCTTGGTTACATCTCGCTCAAGTCAGCCCTCAACACCGATGAGGTGCTCGCTGTGGCCTATGAATATACCTATCAGGGAAAGGTATATCAGGTGGGTGAGTTCTCGAGCGATGTCACATCAACTTCTCAGGCACTTTATCTGAAAATGCTGAGGGGCACGACCGTGTCTCCCAAGCTCCCCATGTGGAAGCTGATGATGAAGAATGTCTATTCTCTCGGTGCCTATCAGCTTCAGAAAAAGAACTTTAAGATGAATATTAAGTACCTGAGCGATACAACAGGTACTGAAATCAATTACCTCCCGGTCGGAGATATATCCAACATCCCCCTACTTCAGGTGATGAATCTCGACCGTATTGACTCAAACCAGGAGTCAAACCCCGACGGATTTTTCGACTATGTCGAGGGATACACCGTGTTGCCCTCAAGCGGCAAGATCATTTTCCCTGTGGCCGAGCCTTTCGGATCAAACCTGCGTAAACGTATCGGTAACCCTGTGCTTGCGGAGCCGTATGTTTATCAGGAACTTTATGACTCCACACTTGTTGTTGCCCGTCAGTTTGCCGACAAGAACAAATTCTCACTGACCGGTGAATATCAGGCCAGCAACGGTGCACAGATCCGGCTGAACGCTATGAATGTGCCCCGAGGCTCCGTCGTAGTCACTGCGGGAGGAGTAACCCTTACAGAGAACAGCGACTATACCGTAGACTACAGCATGGGTATAGTCACGATCACAAACCAGAGTATCATAGACTCCGGCACTAATGTCAGCGTTACCCTCGAGAACCAGTCGCTCTATTCGATGCAACGCAAGACACTCCTCGGTCTTGATGCCCAATACCGTTTCAACAAAGACTTCACTCTCGGTGCGACTGTGCTCAATTTCTCGGAGAGGGCGTTGACGGAGAAGGTGAATATCGGAGATGAGATCATCAACAACACAATGCTTGGTGTCAATCTCAACTACAACAAGGATTTCATGTGGCTGACAAACCTCCTCAACAAGGTTCCGACCATCAATGCCACAGCACCTTCGACGCTCCGGCTGAACGCTGAGTTTGCCCAGCTTCTCCCTCACAAGCAGAAGAGCGGCACGACAAAAGGCTCATCATATATCGATGATTTTGAAAGCACGCAGATCGGTATGGACCTGCGCAATCCCTATTCATGGTTTCTTGCCTCAACTCCGCAGGATAATGGTCCTGACGCCCTTTTCCCTGAAGCATCCCTCTCAAACAATGTTGACTATGGCAAGAACCGTGCATTGCTTGCATGGAACTATATCGACAGGATGTGGACTCAGAAGAACTCCTCATACCTTCCGGGTTACCTTCGCAACGACCTTCATCAGCTCTCGAGCCCGTATGTGCGTGAAGTGCAGGTGCGTGAGATCTACCCCGGACGAGAGGTGAACTACGGAGAGGCCAATTATATCCAGACCCTCAACCTCTCTTTCTATCCTACGGAGAGAGGTCCCTACAACCTCGATGCCGAAAATATTGATGCCGACGGACGCCTTCTTTTCCCCGAGAAGCGATGGGGAGGAATCATGAGAAAGATGGAGAATTCCAATTTTGAGAGCTCCAATGTGGAATATCTCCAGTTCTGGCTTCTCGATCCCTTCCTGGATGAGGACAACCCTAATCTTGAGGGTGGCGATCTTTACTTCAACTTCGGTGAAATCAGTGAGGATATCCTTAAGGACGGAAAGAAGAGCTATGAGAACGGTATCCCCATCGACGGGAACGAGTCATTTATGGCCGAGACAGTCTGGGGAAGGTATTCCACCCAGAACTCACTGACCTACGCGTTCGAGAATGCTCCGGATGCACGCCCCAAGCAGGACGTCGGAATTGACGGCGTGCCAAATGACGACGAGTATAATTTCTCATCCTATAAGGATTATCTTGACCGGTTGCGTTCGAAACTTCCGGCATCTACCATCTCCGAGATGCAGGATGTGCCGTTCTCGCCTATGAACGACCCTGCGGGAGATAACTATCATTTCTACCGCAGTCCTTACTATGACGAGACAAAAGCTTCCATTCTTGACCGCTATAAGCATTACAACGGAGTGGAATGGAACTCCCTGTCTCCCGACCAGAGCGACAATCCGCAATATCAGTCATCGCGGAGCGTTCCTGACGTCGAGGATATCAATCAGGATAACACCCTCAACGAATACGAGAGATATTTTGAATACAAAGTATCGATCCGCCCCGAAGACCTGCAGGTTGGCAAGAACTACATCACGGATATGCGTGAGACAGTCGTGCCTACGAGAGAGGGTGTCGGAAGGAGCGTGTGGTATCAGTTCAAGATACCCTTGAGCCAACCCGACAAGGTTGTCGGAGGCATCAACGACTTCTCGACTATCCGTTTCGCGCGTATCTTCATGACGGGATTCAAGGAGGTGACACACCTTCGTTTCGGTTCTCTTGAGCTTGTGCGCGGGGAGTGGCGCGACTACAAGTTTAACCTTAACAGCCGCAACGACTCGCCGGCCGAAGGTGACCTTGACATGTCTATTGTCAATATCGAGGAGAACTCCGGTCAGAAACCGGTGAACTATGTCCTCCCTCCGGACGTGACACGTATCCAGGATCCCGGTCAGATGCAGGCTACCCAGCTCAACGAGCAGTCTCTTTCAATGAAGGTCACCGGTCTTCAGGCCGGCGACGCACGCGGTGCATACAAAAACACCCAGCTCGACCTGCGTATATACCGTCGCCTCCAGATGTGGGTACACGCCGAAGCACCCATCGATGACTATACCAATCTCAAGAACGGAGATCTCGCCATCTTCATCCGTCTCGGATCGGATGTGAAAAATAACTATTACGAGTATGAGATACCCCTCGAACTGACCCCGCCACCACCGACAGGTAGCTACAACAACCTGAATATGGCAGACCGTCAGACCGTATGGCCTATCTCCAACTTCCTGAATGTGGCATTCGACACATTCACCGACCTCAAGACACGCCGCAATCATGACCGCAGCGCAAATGTTGAGGGTGTCGGTTACAACATAGTTTACTCAATGCGCGACCCTGAGAACGACCATAACACTGTCAGTGTGCTCGGCAACCCCTCCTTGAGCGATGTGCGTGTCATGCTTATCGGTATACGCAACAAGTCAAACTCCGTAAAGGATGGCACTGTCTGGCTCAATGAGTTGCGCGTCACAGATTTCAACGAATCAGGTGGATGGGCGGCTAAGGTCAATGCCAATCTCGGACTAAGCGATGTCGCCATGGTCAATTTCGGTGCTCACAAGGAGACAGCAGGTTTCGGTGGTGTGGACCAGGGCCTTTCCCAGCGACGTCTTGACAACTATGAGCAGTATAATGTGGCAGTGCAGGGTGATCTCGGAAAGGTTGTTCCCGCCGGTGCCAAACTTACCGCCCCGGTATACTATTCACACTCTACAGAGAAGACTACACCTAAATATAATCCCCTCGATCAGGATATCTTACTCAAGGATGCCCTGAAAGCCGCCGTGACCAAGCACGAGAAGGATTCCATCAAGAGTTTTGCCGTGACACGCAAGACCGTAGAGAGTTTCTCCCTTTCCAATCTGAAGTTTAACGTCCAGAGCAAGAACCCTATGCCCTGGGATCCGGCCAACTTCCAGCTCTCATTCTCATTCAACAAACAGAAAAACGTGGATCCCACCACGGAGTATCAGAATACCAACGATTACAGAGGATCGTTCCAATATTCATATTCTCCTTATGTGAAGCCCTGGAAGCCATTCTCAAAGATCAAGGGTAAGTCGAAGACCGCACGCTTCTTCAAAGATTGGGGTATCAACTGGATGTTCAATAACCTCACTTTCTACACCAACATGTCTCGCTACTATTATGAGGAGCAGACAAGGAGTCAGGTAGATGTCGATTTCCAGCTCCCGGTACAGGTCAGCAAGAATTTCCTCTGGGACCGTCAGCTCAACCTCACATGGAACATCATCCAGTCATTGAGTCTCTCATTCTCCAGCAATACCACAGCGCGTATCGAGGAGACAATCGGGGCTGTCAACAAGCGTCTTTTCCCGGATAAATACCGTGATTGGCGCGACACGGTTTGGTCATCAATAAAGGGTCTCGGCACACCCTGGAACTACAATCAGACTTTCTCGGGAAGTTATAAGGCTCCTTTCAGCAAGATAGCCCAGCTTGACTATCTCACCGGTAATGTGACCTACACTTCCACCTACCGTTGGGATAAGGGCGCCACGGTCGATGACCTCTACCTCGGCAACTCGATCCAGAACCAGACAACATGGAATGCGGATGCCCGTCTGAACTTCGAGACACTGTTCAACAAGTCAAAATATCTGCAGGAGATTAATAAACGGTTTGCAAAAGCGCCCACGCGTGCCATTGCGAACAAGGGTAAGAAGGAGCCTCAGGTAAAGAAATTCGAGCGGTCGATAACTCTTGCTCCCGATACTTCGACTCTTGTGAAACATAACCTCAAGGTCAAGAAGGTGCGTGTCACCGCCACGATGAACGGGAAACCTTTCAAGCTCGAGACAAAGACGGTTGACGACAACACAATTGAGGTGCTTACCCGTCTCAACGGCAATGTAAAGATTATTGTGCGCGAGGAACAGGAAAAGGAGAAAGTGAAGCTGACACGAGAGATAACGCAACATGCCCTGCGTTTCCTGATGATGCCCAGAAGTCTCTCATTCAGGTGGCGCAGCTCCCATTCCCTCAATCTCCCTCAGTTCTCTCCCAACATCGGCGATATTTTCGGACAATCCACCAAATATGGCCCGATGGCACCCGGTCTCGACTTTGCTTTCGGTTTCTATGATGAGGAATACGTCAACAAGGCACTCGACCGTGGCTGGCTCCTTACCTCCGACGAGATGACCTCACCGGCCATCTGGAATCAGGGGAAAGAGTTTAATTTCGAACTCACGCTGGAGCCGATACGTGGTCTAAAGATTGTATTGACAAGCAATCTTACAGACAACCGCACCCGTCAGGTGCAATTCATGTTCTCCGGTATGCCAACCTCTTTGGGAGGTTCCTATACACGTACGCATGTCGCCCTTTCATCCGCTATGCGCAGCTACAAGGCTCAGGATGGCTACCGTTCCGAGGCTTTTGATAAATTCCTTGAGAATATTCCGGTGGTGGCAGGACGTTATGAGGCCCTTTACCGTGGACTCCTCTATCCGGGTACAGGCTTCCTTGAGGGCTCGGCATACGCGGGTACACCTTATGACCCTGTTGTCGGCACCGTGAGCAGCACGAGTCCCGATGTCCTGATTCCGGCATTCATTGCCGCATATAGCGGTTATGATGCCTCAAAGGTATCACTACACCATTTCGATGGACTCGGAGCTATGCGTCCCAACTGGCGCGTCACATACGATGGTCTCATTCAGATAGGTAACTTAAAGAAAATCTTCAAGTCGTTCACACTATCTCACGCTTATCAGTGCACTTACTCCATCGGCAGCTATTCAAGTTATCTGAACTGGGTAGGTGCAGCGGTTGGAGCCGACAATCAGCTTGGCTTCATTCAGGATGAATTGACAAGGCAACCGATCCCATCGTCTCCTTATAATATATCATCTGTGGCAATAACCGAGAAATTCGCCCCGCTTATCGGAGTGAACATGACGTTCAATAATAATCTCTCGGTCAATGCCGAATACCGCGACGCGAGGACACTCAACCTCAATACATCTGCAGGACAGATTGTGGAGACCGGAAGCAAACAGATCACGATCGGTGCGGGAATGAAGATACCCGAATTTAATAAGGTAATCAAGTTCGGAAGCAGTCAGGGCGGCACAAGCAATGACCTGTCAGTGAATCTTGATTTCGCCCTGAGCAACAACCAATCGCTGATACGCAGAATAGAGAGTGCATATACGCAGGCCACTCAGGGAACCCGGACGTTCTCCATCAACTTCATGGCCTCATATCAGTTGAGTAAGAAGATAACGCTTTCGGCATTCTTTGATCATCAGGTAAATACACCGTTGGTGTCCAATAACTCCTATCCGACCTCCAACTCCAACTACGGAGTGTCGGTGAATATCTCGCTCGCAAGATAGTGAAAAGCTGAGACGGACTCTAAACCTTTGAGGAAGTTGATTTGTTAAAATATCAGTTAAAATTACTGAATAATATCAAATTCAACGCATATGAACTTCAACAACTTTACAATCAAGTCGCAGGAGGTTGTACAAAAGGCCGTTGAACTGACACGCGAAGCGGGTCAGCAACAGATTGAGCCGGTGCACATCCTCAAGGCATTGATCAGCGAGAGTGAGACAATCGTCAATTTTGTCTTCCAGAAGCTTGGAGCCAATCTTAACGCTGTCAATCTTGCGGTAGACAAAGATATTCAGGGATTGCCTAAGGTTTCAGGAGGAGATGTCTTCCTGAGCCGTGAGTCGAACGAGGCTCTTCAGAAGGCGGTAGATTTCTCAAAGAAAGAGGGTGATGAATATGTCTCGGTAGAGGCAGTGCTTATGGGTATTCTCAAGACCCGTTGCAAGGCATCACAGATCCTTAAGGACGCCGGCATCACTGAGGATGGTCTCAAGGCCGCCATCAGCGAGCTCCGTAAAGGAAACAAGGTGACCCAGCAGAGTGCAGAGGAGAGTTATCAGGCCCTCAGCAAGTATGCCATCAATCTTAATGATCGTGCACGCAGCGGCAAACTCGATCCTGTTATCGGACGTGACGAGGAGATCCGCCGAGTGCTTCAGATCCTTTCACGACGCACAAAGAACAATCCTATGCTTGTGGGTGAACCGGGCACAGGTAAAACCGCCATCGCCGAGGGATTGGCTCACCGTATCGTGCGTGGTGACGTGCCTGAGAATCTTAAGTCAAAACAGATATATTCACTCGATATGGGTGCGCTTGTCGCAGGTGCCAAATATAAGGGCGAGTTTGAGGAGCGTCTTAAAGCCATCGTCAATGAGGTGACCCAGAGTGACGGTGAGATTATCCTCTTCATTGATGAGATACATACTCTCGTCGGAGCCGGCAAGGGTGAGGGCGCCATGGATGCCGCAAATATCCTTAAGCCTGCACTTGCCCGTGGCGAACTCCGTTCGATCGGTGCCACCACCAAGTATGAGGCTGCTCAGGCTGCCGGCGCTGAATATGTTGGCGGTATGGATCTC
>CAZMHE010000059.1:0-14080 GCA_964566015.1 uncultured Sangeribacter sp.
GACCCTAACCGTCTCTACGCAACCGTATTTGAGGGTTATGCACCCGAGGGTCTGGAGCGTGACAATGAGGCGGCTTCAATATGGGAGAAACATCTCCCCGCTTCCCACATCATCAACGGCAACCGTCATGACAATTTCTGGGAAATGGGCGACACCGGTCCCTGCGGCCCCTGCAGCGAGATCCATATCGACCTTCGCTCCGATGAGGAGAGGAAAGCGGTCGACGGTGCAACCCTTGTAAACAAGGATAATCCACAGGTTATCGAGATCTGGAATCTTGTATTCATGCAGTACAACCGTAAGGCTGACGGCTCTCTCGAGCCCCTCCCTGCCAAGGTAATCGATACAGGCATGGGCTTTGAGCGTCTCTGCATGGCTCTTCAGGGGAAGCGTTCAAACTACGACACCGATGTCTTCACTCCGATCATCGAGGTTATCTCCAACCTTTCGGGCCTCAAATATGGAGATGATGCAAAGGTCGACATCGCCATGCGTGTTGTAGCCGATCATCTCCGCACAATCTCCTTCTCGATAGCTGATTCACAGCTCCCCTCCAATGCAAAGGCCGGCTACGTAATCCGTCGAATACTTCGCCGTGCAGTTCGCTACGCCTATACATTCCTCGGACAGAAAGAGGCCTTCATGTATCGTCTCGTAGATTGCCTTGTCGATCAGATGGGTGATTCCTATCCTGAGATCAAGGCTCAGAAAGAGCTGATCAAGAAGGTGATCAAAGAGGAAGAGGAGTCTTTCCTAAGGACTCTCGATAACGGAATCAAACTTCTTGATTCCCTTATGGAGAAGGCAAGAAGCAACGGGAGCACGGTTCTTCCGGGAAAAGATGCCTTTGTGCTTTATGACACGTACGGTTTCCCTCTCGACCTTACGGAACTTATTCTTCGCGAGAACGGCATGACCCTCGACCAGGCTGAATTTGATGCCGAGATGGATAAGCAGAAACAGCGTGCGCGCAATGCCGCCGCCATGGAGACAGGCGACTGGACTGTTGTCACTCCCGGTGAGCAGGTGTTCGTGGGTTATGACGAAACTTCTGTGCCGACGCGCATCCTCCGCTACAGGAAGGTGAAACAGAAAGGCAAGGAGTACTACCAGATCATCCTTTCCAAGACACCATTCTATGCAGAGATGGGTGGTCAGGTCGGTGACCGCGGCACCCTCACCTCCGCTGATGGGGAGACTATCGAGATCTTCGACACCAAGCGCGAGAATAATATAGGTGTGCATCTCACTCATAAGTTGCCTTCTGATCCCGCCGGTGAGTTTACAGCTGCAATTGACACTGAGTCCCGCGCGGCAACTTCCGCCAATCACTCAGCCACTCACCTTCTTCACGAGGCGCTTCGCGAAGTGCTCGGCACACATGTGGAGCAGAAGGGTTCCTATGTGTCTCCGGATGTTCTCCGTTTCGACTTCTCACATTTCCAGAAAGTGACACCTGAGGAGCTGCGCAAGGTCGAGCACATTGTCAATTCCCGTATCCGTAAGGCTATGCCGCTCGAGGAGGAACGTGAGATGCCGATTGAGGAGGCAAGGAAATTGGGAGCAATGGCTCTCTTCGGTGAGAAGTATGGCGATAAGGTCAGGGTCGTGAAATGTGGCAGCTCCGTCGAATTGTGCGGTGGTACACATGTAGCCAATTCCGGCAACATTGGCATGGTCAGGATCATCTCGGAGAGCTCGATTGCTGCCGGCATACGCCGTATCGAGGCTGTTACGGCAGCCGGGGTTGAGAATATGCTCGACAATTTCCAGGACACCATGAAGGATTTGTCTTCTTTCCTCGGCAATGCTTCAAATGTAAAGGTAGCGGTAGAGAAAGCCATCAAGGAGAATACGGATCTCCGCAAGCAGGTCGAGGAATATATGGAGGAGCGCACCCGCAGTCTGGCGGCAGAACTCATCCGCAACGCAAAGACGGAAAATGGTGTGACGGTTTGCCGTCTTCACGGTCCCGCAATGCCGGACATGGTGAAGAATGTAGCTTTCGCAATCCGTAAGGATTCACCCGAACATACCGTATTTGTCGGATCGACTGTTTCTGAGGGGAAACCCCTGCTCACGCTTGCAATCACCGACGATCTGGTTAAGGGTGGCCTCAATGCATCGCAGATTGTGCGCGAGGCTGCCAAGATGATTAAAGGTGGTGGCGGTGGCCAGCCCTTCTTCGCACAGGCAGGCGGCAAAGATGCCGACGGCTTGTCAGCCGCAGCCGACAAGATGATCTCTTTGCTCGGTCTCTAAACTGATAAAAGATTTTGAAGGGGGTGTGTCAGAAATGTGAATTTTGACACACCCCTTTTTTACTTTTCCGATATTGTATTGTCAATATATAAAGAAATATATTGCCCGGTTTTTTTAATGACAAATCCGGGAATTATAAAACAGATAAGTTATGAAAAAGTTATTGATGACATTGTTTGCTGGTTTCACAGCCATGTCTCTTTATGCAGAGTCATTTATAGCTGTTGACAAGCCTGCCAAGATATTTGATACCCCGAATGCCAAAGGGTATGTGACCCTCAACACCGCCGATGAGGAGGTTGTCCTTTCTCCCGGTATGGCAATGAAGGCTCTTGAAAATTCCAACGGGTGGTATCTCGTGGAATACTCTCCCGGCATCAGAGGTTATCTTTCGGAGGAGGCTGTAGGGAAGACAGTGGCTCCATCGCCCGGTTCATACAAGGTGACCAACAATCCGAAGGTCACCCTCAAGGTTTCAAAAGAAGATAATGGATGGATGGCCGATGACGGATCTTACTCATACAAGGGTGTTACACTTGGCAATATCGTGGTTTTCCTTACTCCGGAAAAGACCCCGGCCTACACACTTGTTGATTTCGGTCAGGGTGGAAAGGCAGTCACCTACGACAATGCCATCACTAAGTTCTTCTGACAAAGAAATACTGACCCTTCTTGGCGGTCATCTTTCCATATTCCACTGCATGGCGCGGACAGCTGTGATAACAGGCTAAGCATGAGCAGCAATCAGGCCCCCAGACGGGTCTGCCGTCGATCATGGCGATATTCTTCTGCGGGCAACTTTTAGCACAGATCCCGCAACCGACGCATGTTGGGCGCGAGTGCCATTTCTTCGGTTCGATTCCCCAGCGTTTGAAAAGTGGATAAACCAGTCCGGTCTTGAGTCCAGGCCAGCTCCCTCGCACCACGTCGACGGTCTTGATACCTTCTGATATACCTTTTGCAATCTCCGCGATTCGTCCATGACAATCGCGGAGTTTCTTTTCCTCAAGTTTTTTCGGGTCGACGTCAAAGCCGGGCAGGAGCACATAGTTGTTGGGCATCTGGACACTCCAGATGCTTTCCGGGCAGATTCCCCTCTTGCCGAGAATACGGGTTATCATTTCCGGCGCACGGGCCACTTCATCTCCACACGTCATCACGACCCATACAGGGAGTTGTCTTACCTTCACGTTCTCCCAGAACGGCTCAGGCAATGTCATTACGAACCGGGCAACATTAGGGGGCACCCCCCAGGAATAGACCGGGAATACCAATCCAACCGAATCACCTTCCGGCTCAATCGGTTGCCCGACTTCTCCTATTGCAAAAACCTCCTGGTGAATCAATCCACCTAATTCCTGAGCAACCAGCCGGGAGTTGCCCGTGCCTGAAAAGTAAAGTATCATACGGCTGTGAATATCTTGAATATTAACTCTTTCAACAGTTCAAACTCATTCTGTGTTGAACCGATACCTTTGCTCTGACAATCATAATCGCGTATTGCATGGATTGCGGCAAGAGCCTGACGGGCATTGTAAAACTGCATTCCCTCGCGGTAATCCTTGAGTTGATACTGACTTTTGAGCTCGAGGGCTGTCATCAGGGAGGCGTCACTTTTATCCCGGGTGACGCAAGCTATGAAAAGCTTGGAGAAGAATGAGAAAAGAGTGGCAACAGTGACGACCCCGGGGTTCTGTTTCGGATTGCGTGAGAAATACTCCACTATCATCATGGATTTCGGATAATCCTTCCTTCCCACTGCCTTTTGCAGCTCAAATGTATTGAAATCCTTTGATATTCCGATGTTCCTTTCAATCAGTTCCGGAGATATGCGCCTTACACCCTCCTCAGCCGATAGCATCAACTTATCAATCTCGCCGAAGAGTTTGCTGAGGGGATTGCCGATATAATCGCAAAGCAAAGACACAGCTTTCTCATCAATGCCCCACCCCTTGCTTTGACAATAATCGATGATAGGGGCTGAGAGCTGATAATCTCGTAGTTTGTCACTTTTGAATACAACAGTGTCCGTCTCCTTTGCACGTTTCATCAAGGCACTCGTCGCATTAAGGGATTCTCCTTTGAAGACAATGACAAAGACGGTTCTTCTGTTGGGCTGAGTCAGATAAGGCGCGAGCTTGTCAAGTTGAATCTTTGCCTGCTGCATAGTCTGTGCCTCCTTGAGCATGACGAGTTGCCTTTCCGCCATCACCGGATACTGCTGTGCGCTTGATATGACCGTGGCTATATCCGCATCTGCACCGTAATAGACTATTGAGTTGAAATCACGGTCAGCTTCATCCACCACATTGTTCTCAAGAGCTTTTGCAATCTGGTCAATGTAATATGACTCCTCCCCCATCAGAATATATACCGGTGCGAAATTCCCCTTCTTGATGGCTCCCATTATTTCACGGAAGGAAGTGCCGTCATTCGTTTTCTTTGCCATGATTCAGAGATGTGAGTGATTGAGGGTAAAAGAATGTCTTGCGGAACTTATGCAGGAAGAAAGCTGTGGCAAGTGCGCTTGCAAGAGCATCGATTGGAAATCTGGAACCGTCAGCCACACCGAATGAATCAATTCCGCCACCGTCGGGAGAACCGATTATCCAGACACTAAGCACCACAACGGAGTTGTTGAGGGCATGGGCGAATACGGCAGGCCAGAGGCTACCGCTCCAGCAGACAAGATAGCCGAAGAAGGCTCCCATCAGAAGACGCGGAAAGAATCCGAAAAACTGAAAATGCAATGCGCTGAAGATTGCTGCGGCGCTCCATACTGCTATGTTTCTTGACACCGGAATATCAAGAATTATCTTCTGGAGGGCGCCACGGAAGAAAATCTCCTCGGAAAAACCTGTCAGTATACCTACGACGAGCACACAGACTATCATCTCGAGGAATGTATTATCTGTCAGTAGACGAACAGCCACTCCCCCGTTGTTCTCCTCCATCTCACGGAATGTTTTCTCCAGTGCGGATGCCCATTCAGGGAAATGTATCGCTTCGTTCCAGGCTATAAGCTGATTCATGGCCGGAAGTGCGAGCATATAGACGATGAGGACCCCGAAGAATGGTTTGATTCCCGGATTTCGTGAAAGACTCAGGAATCGTGCGGGTGTGTCAGATGCAAATTTTGCTGTAAGCCATGCCGGGAGACAGAAAGCCAACAGGCATTGCAGTGCGGAAGTCAATAAGAGCGAGGTCTTTTCATTGACACCCGGTATCATGGCAATCCCTGCTCCGCTTGCTGCCGCGATGAGCAGCAGAAAGAAGAAGAGGGTCATAAGGGTGAGCAATCTCATCATGGGAGATTGCCGCAAATCCGCAATCGCCATCAGTCAAAACGTTTTCTTGTGAAGACAAAGTCTCTTCCGAGATATTTCTCCCTTACTACAGGATTGGCTGCGAGTTCCTCGCTCGTACCCTGAAACAGGATCTTCCCTTCAAATAGAAGATAAGCGCGGTCGGTGATGCGGAGCGTCTCGTTGGCATTATGGTCGGTGATGAGGATGCCGATATTCTTCTCCTTGAGCTTATAGACCACTTCCTGAATATCGGCCACGGCAATCGGGTCGACTCCGGCGAAAGGCTCGTCAAGCATGATGAATTTCGGATTGATGGCAAGACAGCGGGCAATCTCCGTGCGACGTCGTTCTCCACCTGAAAGTTGGTCACCTAAGTTCTTACGTACCTTCTCAAGACGGAATTCCGCGATGAGGCTCTCAAGTTTCTCTTTCTGATATTCCGGAGTTGTCGGTGTCATCTCGAGGACTGCTCGGATATTGTTTTCCACACTGAGTTTTCGGAATACCGATGCCTCCTGGGCGAGATAACCGATGCCGAGCTGAGCACGTTTATAGACCGGATAACCGGTTATATCCTTGTCATCGAGAAAAATCCTTCCTTCATTAGGGGAAACGAGCCCGGTCGTCATATAGAAAGTTGTGGTCTTTCCGGCACCATTTGGACCGAGAAGACCGACAATCTCACCTTGGGTAACATTTATAGAAACGTGGTTGGCGACTGTTCGTTTACCATATCTCTTTACAAGATTGTCAGTGCGGAGAATACCCTTTTCAGGAGTAATTATCTTCTCCTCCTTAATTTCAAGACCATCCGGTATTTTATCGATCACTATATTTTCCTCAACACGCTCGCGCATATCAGGTACTTTCTC
The DNA here is from genome assembly GCA_964566015.1 of uncultured Sangeribacter sp. Taxonomy (GTDB): domain Bacteria; phylum Bacteroidota; class Bacteroidia; order Bacteroidales; family Muribaculaceae; genus Lepagella. The sequence continues at coordinate 6,443 of CAZMHE010000059.1, forward strand.
CTCCTCCATGCGGCGGGCTGCCTCCATCTCCTCCGGTGTAAGGGCGTTTCCTTTTTTCTGAAAAAGAGGGAAAATCTTCATATCTGCTCAGAGGTTTTGTTGGCGCCCCCTTTCAATAGAGAGCGGATATAATCGGTCAGCAGTTTTACTGCGACGTTGTTGTTGCCACCCTGAGGCACAATGAGGTCGGCATACCTTTTGGAAGGCTCAATGTATAGTTCGTGCATCGGCTTGAGTGTCTCCTGGTAACGGTCGATCACCATCTGAGGAGTGCGCCCCCTTTCAACGCAGTCTCTCGTGATGACGCGGATAAGGCGTTCGTCGGCATCGGCGTCGACGAATACCTTCACGTCCATCATGTCACGGAGTCTTTTGTCGGTTAGCACAAGGATACCTTCAACAACCACCACATCGCGGGGACAGAGGGTGATGGTCTCCTTCATGCGTGCGCAGGTAAGGAAATCATAAGTCGGCATCTCTACGGTCTTACCCTCCTTGAGGGCCTGGAGCTGATCGCAGAGGAGCGACCACTCTATGGAGGCCGGTTCATCGTAGTTCATCGTGAGGCGAACTTCAAGGGGGATATGGGCATTGTCTTTGTAGTAACAATCTTGAGGCATGACGGCCACCTCATCCTTGGGAAGAGACTCGATTATCTTGCGAACAACGGTAGTCTTACCGGATCCGGTGCCACCGGCGATTCCAATTACCAGCATATTTTGTATGAGAATTTTCTACTGAAAAGTTTTTGCAAAAATAGTAAAAAATATCCAACTCCCCTAATTTATATCCTATCTTTCCTTTTGACGCGTAGGCAATGACGCAGTTTACATATTTTTTTGTAATTTTGCGAAGCCTGTCAGATTCCATATCGGAAACAAGGCTCTAATATTATAATTCTGCTACAATGATCATATCTTCGTTGTCAACCTTCGGGCGCTATTGCCTCTTCATGGGTCAGGTGTTCCGTCTTCCGGAAAAAGGGAAAGAGTTCTTCCGCCGTCTTGTCCTCGAGATCAGCAAACTCGGTGTAGATTCAATCCCGCTGGTCATCATCATCTCTCTCTTTATTGGAGCTGTCATCACTATTCAGATGACTATCAACATCGTCTCCCCCCTTATACCATCCTACTCAACCGGTCTTGCCACCCGTGAGATCCTTCTCCTTGAGTTCTCATCCTCCATGATGTGCCTCATTCTTGCAGGCAAAGTCGGGAGTAACATCGCATCCGAGATCGGCACGATGCGTGTCACAGAACAGATCGATGCCCTCGACATCATGGGTATCAACTCTGCTAATTTCATAGTCCTTCCGAAGATTGTTGGATTCGTGCTTTTCGTGCCTGTGCTCTGTGTGCTCTCGATGTTTACGGGTCTTATCGGTGGATGGTTCATAGCCCAGTTCACGTCGATGCTTTCGGTAGAGAACTATGTATTCGGCATCCAGTCGTTCTTCAACGAATGGTATGTATGGTATGGCATTATAAAGACTCTCGTCTTTGCGTTCATAATCGCCTCCGTGGCTGCTTTCTATGGCTATTATGTCAAGGGAGGAGCTCTTGAGGTCGGTAAGGCAAGTACCAACGCTGTGGTAAGCAGCTCAATCCTTATCCTTCTTGCTGACGTAATCCTCACGAAGCTGTTGCTTCAGTAAAACGGTTAAAGGTTAAGAGTTGCTCTTTTCAAGTTTCGCTTGCGAAACTTAAACTCAAATCTAATATACAATCTATGATAGAGGCAAAAAACGTTTCCAAATGGTTTGACGGTCAGAGGGTGCTCTATGACATCACGGCGACTTTCGAAACCGGGAAGACAAACCTTATAATTGGTCAGAGCGGATCCGGAAAGACTGTGTTCATGAAGTGTCTGATCGGCCTCCTCACCCCGGAGGAGGGAAGCATTTTCTATGACGGACGCCGCTTCCGCGATATGAACACTGAGGAGAAACGCAAATTGCGCACCGAAATCGGTATGCTGTTTCAGGGGTCTGCCCTGTTCGACAATGAAACCGTGCTTGGAAACGTCATGTTCCCGCTCAAGATGTTCAGCCCATTGTCTCCGGAGGAACAACGGGAAAGGGCTGACTTCTGCATCCGTCGTGTCGGTCTTCAGAATGCCGATGACAAATACCCCTCGGAAATCTCCGGAGGTATGCAGAAGCGAGTAGCCATCGCGCGTGCGATTGCCCTTAACCCGAAATACCTTTTCTGCGACGAGCCCAACTCCGGTCTGGATCCCAAGACCTCTATCCTCATCGATGAACTCCTGAGCGACATCACTCATGAGTATGGCATCACGACCATCATCAACACTCACGATATGAACTCCGTGCTCGGAATCGGTGAGCACATCGTTTTCATCAACAAAGGGCATTGTGACTGGACAGGCAGCGACCACACAATCTTCAAGAGCCGGAATAAGGATCTGAATGATTTCGTCTTTGCCTCAGAACTTTTCAAGGAAGTCAAGCTTTTCCTTGAGAGGAAATATGAGAAGGATTGAGTAATCCTAAAAATTCTTCAAGGAATACTTTCTTTACCTCCGGCATCCCGACAGGGTTGCCGGTTTCTTTTTCCATAGAAGTGACACCCTTGTCACGGAATCCGCAAGGATTAATAAGATTAAAACCGTTGAGGTCGGTGTTGACATTCAGGGCCAATCCGTGCATTGTGCAGAAGCGTGAACATTTCACGCCTATTGCACAGATCTTTCTCTCATCAGGTGTCCCACGATCGATCCAGACCCCGGTAGCACCATCAACGCGTTCCCCTTTTATTCCCCACCTGTCAATCGTGCGGATTATGCTCTCCTCGAGCAAATCTATGTATCTCTTAACTCCGAGACCATGAGATTCGAGGTCAATTACCGGATACACCACAAGTTGCTCCTCTCCGTGAAAGGTGATGTCACCCCCACGCTCAATATGTCTCACGAGAACTTCCTTGTGTGCGAGGATCTCCTCGGGAATAAGAAGATTGGAAACATCGGCATGTCGCCCCATCGTGATGACGGGATTGTGTTCCACAAGAAAAATGGTTTCGAGAGACGACAAATCAGAAGTATTTTCAATATGTCGGTGGTCAGCGTAAAGAATCTTCGGCCTTTCCTTTTTTGCATTCACAAGGCGGTCGAAAGCATCTTTCTGGAGGTGGTAAGCCTCGTCATACCCCTTTATCCCGAGATCCTCAATTTTCATGATACCTTCATTGTTTTTAAACGTGGCGTTCGGCATGATAACTTGATCTCACCATCGGTCCGCTTTCAATATGACGGAATCCTTTCTCCTTGCCTATCTCACCATATTCGGCGAATACGTCGGGGTGTACATATTCCTGCACAGGATAATGATTCTTTGTAGGCTGAAGATATTGCCCTATTGTCATCACCTCACACCCTACTTTAAGGAGATCGTCCATTGTCTCGAGAATCTCATCGCGGGTCTCCCCGAGACCGAGCATGATTCCAGACTTGCTTCTGATTCCCGCTTCCGATATGTGACGGATCACATCGAGAGAGTTATCATAAGTGGCATAGGTCCTTACCGCGGGGGTTAGTCGCCTTACGGTTTCAAGATTGTGCGAGACAACTTCCGGACGTTCCTTAAGTACTAAAGCTAACAGATCACGACGGTTCTGGAAGTCAGGGATAAGGGTCTCCATCGTGACACCGGGACATTTCTCCCGGAGTGTTCTTATCATGGTTGCCCAGTGATTCGCTCCGAGGTCTGGAAGATCGTCACGGTCTACTGAGGTTATCACAATATGACGGAGAGAGAGCTTCCTTACCGATTCAGCGATTTCGTCAATCTCTTTGGAGTCGAGCGGGCGTGGGCGACCGGTCGTGACATTACAAAAGCGGCAATTACGGGTACATATATCTCCGCAAATCATGAAAGTGGCTGTTCCGTTGCCCCAACACTCAGCCCGGTTGGGACACATGCCGCTGCTGCATATGGTGTGCAGTCCCTTCTCATTGAGGAGTCCGACAACTTGTGAAGTCTTGAATCCTTTTGGAAGAGTGATCTTAAGCCATTCCGGTTTCCTTCTGAAATCAGCCTTAGGGTTTTCCTTCATGATCATGTGGAGATTGATAAGTTACTATTACTTAAGTTTCGCAAGCTCAACTTAATGGTTATTAGGTTATAAGGTTATAGGGTTATCAGTTTTGAATGAATCATTTATTCATTGTGATTTCAGATAAGAAATCTTAACCTTATAACCTGCGAAGCAATAACCTCATAACCTTCCACTTTCGCTTGCGAAAGTGGAATTACTATTATATAACGGTGGTCATGGACGGTTCTTGTAGATATAACGCGCGAGCCCGTAAAGGTAGCGACGGAAGCCCGGACGATACCCGAGAATTTTGTCAAACCAGTTGATTCGTGGATTGATGAAGCGCACCACCATACCTACATATAGCATCGCGAAGAGAGTGCCGGGGCCGCCTACTTCCCACATCCAGCGGTCAAAGAATACGTATCCGAAGAATACGGCAATGACTACAAGAGTTGTATCGATGAATATCTTGACCTTTGGGAAAGGCACTCCGCTGACCCTGCTGACCGCTACCTGAATCCCTTCACCCGGCATCGTGACCGAGCCGCATCTTATCTCGAATGCAATGGCAATACCGAGAATAGTCGCTCCCAATAACTGAGCGCATATCTGCACCCATAGCGAGTCATACGAAATGATGGAGGTGATGGCCATGTTGATGTCGAGCATTGCTCCGAATATAAAGCCGACAATTAGTTGCAGCAACTGTACCGGATTGAATTTCTTTCGTAGAACCAGAATCTGGCATGCCACAAGAATTATGTTCATGATGTTGGTATAGCCACCGATAGTCCAGCCGGGGACTTTGCCGAACTCACCTGCGAGAGAGAACACCATAGGGATGGCTGATATTGTGCCGCTACCGAGATTGGAGCGCACACAGAGCGCGACACCGAAAGTCATGAAAAACATTGATACGATCAGCCATAAATGTTGCCAGATGAAACCGATTGTCTTCTCCTTCAAAGATGTATTTGAAATATTTACAGAAAACATATAAAGAAATTATTTATTGTTGGGACATGGCGTGCCATCTCCGCAAAGCCCCCCCCGTGCAGCGTTTAAGGGGCGCTTCCAATTTGCAAAATTACAAAATTTTGGCCATACTCATGCAATGAAACCCTGTCGGGTATGACTTTTTGATAAATAACCATGTTTTAGAACATACGAAAGAATTGCTGAATTTCTTGATAAAATCATTAGTTTTGCACTCGGGAAATCCATTGGATTTCGATTCTCTCTCCGGGAAATAACTTGATGTTACACCTTAACACCATCGTATCATGAAAATCGGTATTCCAAAAGAGATCAAGAACAACGAGAATCGCGTTGGCGCCACTCCGGCCGGAGTGAAGGAGATGATCGCACATGGACATATAGTATATGTTCAGCTTTCAGCCGGAGAAGGGTCTGGTTTCCCTGACTCCGAATATGAAGCTGCCGGAGCTATCATCCTCCCTACAATAGAAGATGTATATGCCACGGCTGACATGATTGTAAAGGTAAAGGAACCGATTGAACCAGAATATCCTCTCATCCGTGAGGGACAGGTGGTGTTCACCTATTTCCATTTCGCTTCCGACCTCCCTTTGACGGAGGCCATGATGAAATCCGGATCTATCTGTATCGCCTATGAGACAGTCACCGATAAACAGGGTACGCTTCCTCTGTTGGTGCCGATGTCGGAAGTAGCCGGCCGCATGTCAATTCAGGAAGGTGCACGTTTCCTTGAGAAACCGCAAGGTGGTCGCGGAGTATTGCTCGGTGGTGTTCCGGGCGTTTCACCCGCCAAGGTTCTGATTCTCGGAGCAGGAGTTGTAGGCCGTAACGCTGCCCTTATGGCCGCCGGACTGGGTGCCGACGTGACACTCGCCGATATTTCCCTCCCCACTCTGCGTCATTGTGCCGACGTGATGCCGAAAAACGTAAAGACACTCTTCAGCTCACGCCATAATATAGAGATGGCTCTTCCGGAGTCTGATCTTGTGATTGGATCGGTGTTGATACCCGGTGCTAAGGCTCCCCATCTCATCACCCGCGACATGATCAAGCTGATGCGCAAGGGCTCCGTGATGGTCGACGTTGCAATTGACCAGGGTGGATGCTTTGAGACATCGCACCCCACGACACACTCGGAACCCACGTATGAGGTCGACGGTGTTATCCAGTATGCTGTTGCCAACATTCCGGGAGCTGTGCCCTACACCTCTACCCTCGCACTCACCAATGCCACGCTCCCCTATGCGCTTCGTCTGGCTGACCTCGGCTGGAAAGAAGCATGCCGCAGGGATCCCGGACTTGCCGAAGGCGTAAACATCGATGCCGGCAAGATCACATATAAGGGTGTTGCCGAGGCGTTCGACCTCCCCTACACCCCCCTTAACCTGAATTGATAAAGCTTTTAAATACTCCGAAGAGGGTGCCGATCCGTGAGGATCCGCACCCTCTTCCCCATTAACCTTGACTTATTAGCATCAATGGGAGATAGACATCAATTTCGTGCTAAATGGCATGATTACAATAATGGGGTATATTTTGTAACGATATGTACGTATGAAAAGAGACACTTTTTCGGCTACATTAACAATTCGGAATTTTATCCTTCATATTTAGGTAAAATAGTAGATAGTTGCATATTGCGTATACCCCAAATACATCCATATGCAGCAGTAAAGAATTACGTGATTATGCCCAATCACGTCCATTTGGTGTTATCGGTAGGGGCGCAATACATTGCGCCCGCCCCGACCACAAACCAGCATGAACCCCAATCCATTGCGCCCGCCCCGAATACAAACCCCGTAGGGGCGCAATACATTGCGCCCACCCCGACCACAAACCCGCATGGAACCCAATCCATTCCCCCCGCCCCGACCACAAACCCCGTAGGGGCGCAATACATTGCGCCCACCGAGAAAACGGCAAATTATGGATGTTTAAAAGGACCAAAGCATGGATATCCGGTAACAGACAATCATTTCAACTCATTATTGGCTGTGGTTGTACGCACTTTTAAAGCTTCAGTGACACGGATTGCGCGGGCGCAATCTGACGGTTATTTGATTGCGAGATCGCAATCTGACGGTAATTTGTCAGCGCGGGCGCAATGTATTGCGCCCCTACCGGGCAATACACCATGTTTGACTGCGCGGGCGCAATGTATTGCGCCCCTACAACCGGGCGACACACAATGTTTGCCATCCGCACCATCAAACTTACCGATATGGCAACGGAATTATCACGAACACATCATACGGAGTCAACAAGCTTATGACAATATCATGAGATACATCGATACAAATATTGATAATTGGAATATGGACTGTTTCGCCAATTAATCCTATATGATGCTGGCTCATAACTTCGTCATGCGCAACTCATACCGCCACTTCGGCAAAAGAGCAATAACTTGTCCTACAAAAATAATCCACTCTCTTTCTTCGTCTTGACTTATAGACGACGCCGATTTTTAATTTAATTTGGTTAAAGATTGACATTTTTGAAGAAAAATGTCTATTTTTGCAATTGGATTTCCACGCTGTGGGTGTGAGGCTCTATTGGGTTTCGCAACGGCAAGCGG
>CAZMHE010000060.1:0-13917 GCA_964566015.1 uncultured Sangeribacter sp.
GCGGCGCTGTCTCGCCATTGGCATGAATTATCGTGCGTGGATGCACCTCCGGCTCACCGAGGTCGCCCCACCAACCGGCCACGCCTTCCGCCGTGAGACCCTTGAGACGGTTCCAGAGCCATTCGCGCGTCTCGGGATTGCTGACGTCTATCATACCGGCATCACCTACCCATGTTGTAACGTCATGTGTGTTGCCGAGCGAGTCTTTGGCGAGCATACCGCGTTCGGAGAGGTAGTTGTAGTTGTCGATAGCGCCTTTCTTGTTGACATAAGGCTGGGAGATAAGCACCATGTTCACGCCCTTATCTTTCAGATCGGAGAGCATTTTCTTATGGTCGGCCCACTGCTTGGGATCCCATTCGAGGCGTCCCATGTCGGTTTCCACACCATACCAGTATAGATCGAGCACGATGCCGTCGACAGGATAGCCTCGTGTCTTCAGAGAGTCGATGGCTCCTTCGGCTTCCCCCTGGTTATGGTAGCCATATTTGGAGGTGATATAGCCGAGGCTCCAGAAAGGCGGGAGGTTCTGGCGACCGGTCAGCTTCGTGTAGCCCTTTGTGGTCTCGGCCAGAGAGCCATTGCCGTTGATGAAATAGTAGGAGAGGGGCCAGGGAGTGGCGGAGGTGTAGGTAATTGTATCGCCGATCACCAGATTTGCCTCGTTGTAATCATCGAAGAGCACTCCGTAGCCTAAGTCAGACACGATATAAGGCACTGATATGCCCATCTGAGATATGCGTGGGTCTCCGGCAGTGTAGCCGTAGTTCTGACGATTGTACATTGTCAGGGTGTCGCCGTTGAGATTCAACGCATGTCCGCGTTCACCAGCTCCGTAAAACACCTCCTCGGCATTTCCTTCAAGGGTGATTGTCTTGACGTCGCCCGAGTTGTCCACACCCGCCACTTCGGTCATGATTATGTCGCCGTGAGGATCATGGAAAGTCACGGTGCCGGTATTTCGGTCAATACGCGCCGTAGTGGTGGGAGTCGTGATGTAGAAGGCATCGGGAGTGGCGGAGGTGCGTACATCCACATGTTCGGGAGCAAGCACAGCCGACTGCGAAGGCCTGTATGTAAGTTTGGAATCCTTGGGCAGAGTGGTGACGCGGAAAATGTCGGAAGTGAGGGGCTGCACGCTCACGATTCCTTTCGGAGTCTCGATCTCGTAAGCTCCCTTTACATTCTTCAGTTCCGCGTGCTGCGCTATGGCAATCCCCCCGGCACCAAGAAGAGCCGTGAGGGTAACGTATATCAGTCTTTTGTTTCTCATAACTATAAACTTACAATTCGAGGTCGCCGTCAGTGATGACGTGCCAGGGGAGGCCGGAAGCTGCGAGCTTCTCAAGGAACGGATCGGGATCGAATTCCTCAACGTTGTGAACACCGGGCATCACCCATTTGCCGGTGAGGAACATGTAGGCGCCCACCATAGCCGGAACGCCGGTGGTGTAGCTCACAGCCTGTGCTCCTGTTTCCTTGTAGGCAGCTTCATGAGAGCAGTTGTTGTAGATATAATATGTAGATTCCTTGCCCTCCTTGTCGAGGCCGGAGATGCGGCAACCGATCGAGGTCTCGCCGGTGTAGTTCTCTCCGAGCGAACCGGGATCGGGAAGAACAGCCTTGAGGAACTGGATAGGAATAATCTCGCGACCTTCATACATGACAGGGTCGATGCGGGCCATGCCTATATCCTGGATCACACGGAGATGTGTGAGGTATTCCTGGCCGAAGGTCATCCAGAATCGGGCGCGGCGCAGAGTCGGGAAGTTGATCACGAGGCTCTCCAGCTCCTCATGGAACAGGAGGTAAGACTCACGCACACCGATATTGGGATATGTGAGTGGACGGTGAACCTCCAGATTCTCTGTCTCCACCCATTTTCCGTCTTCCCAGTATTTTCCTTTCTGGGTGATCTCGCGGATGTTGATCTCGGGGTTGAAGTTGGTGGCGAAAGCCTTGCCGTGGTTTCCGGCGTTGCAGTCTACGATGTCGAGATAGCGCATCTCGGAGAAATGGTGCTTTGCGGCATAAGCCACGAACACTGCTGACACACCCGGGTCAAAGCCGCAGCCGAGGATGGCCGTCAGGCCGGCTTTCTCGAAGCGTTCGCGGTAAGCCCACTGCCAGCTATACTCGAAATGAGCCTCATCTTCCGGCTCATAGTTGGCGGTGTCGAGATAGTTGACGCCGCTGCGGAGGCAGGCTTCCATTATGGTGAGATCCTGATAAGGGAGGGCTACGTTGATGCAGATGTCGGGACGATGACGGGCGAAGAGTTCGCAAAGCTCATCGACGGAGTTGGCGTCGACCCTGTCGGTCTTGATGTTCGGAGCTCCGATGCGGGCTGCGAGGCGGTCGCACTTCTCTTTAGTGCGCGATGCTATGACGATTTCCGAGAAAACATCGGGATTCTGCGCACACTTGGCGGCAACTACTGTTCCGACGCCACCGGCGCCTATGATCACTACTTTTCCCATTTTTTAATTCTGAATGATGATATTAAAGTGAGGGCGCCCTCCATAAGATGACGCTATTCACTGCAAATTTAAGCATTTTTTATTAATTTTGCACCATCTATCCTCCAATAAACGACCTCATGAAACTACTTCTCGACAATATCGATTCCCTTCAGGAGGGTGCGCGCCGCTTCCTCGAAGCGGCCGGAGAGCGCCGCATATTCGCTTTCGATGCCCCCATGGGAGCGGGGAAGACCACTTTCATCACCGCGGTTTGCCGCGAACTCGGTGTCGGTGACGACGTGGGAAGCCCCACTTTCAGTATCATCAACGAATATGCCTCGGGTGCCGGGAATCCGGTCTATCATTTTGATTTCTACCGGCTCGATTCCCCTGCGGAGGCTCTGGATATGGGTGCCGACGATTATTTCTATTCCGGCAACTATTGCTTCATAGAATGGCCTGACAGGATCGGGTCGCTTCTTCCGGAGGAGGCGGTTGAAGTCAGGATAGAGGTGCTCCCCGACGGACGCCGTATGCTCTCGATGGAAGACTGACACGATCAGCACAAGATATGGAAATTCTGAGAATTGACTCCACCGATTCAACCAACTCCTGGATTCGCCGACATTCAGCCGACATCACCGGGAGTGTGCTTGTCTATGCCCTGACCCAGACTGCCGGGCGCGGACAGCGTGGAAACACATGGGAGTCGGCTCCGGGTATGAACCTCACCGCTTCAGCCCTGCTCTACCCGGAAGAGGTGCTCCCGCGCGATCAGTTCTGTATTTCCGAGGCCGTTGCCCTCGCCGTTGCCGCCACACTTGAGGATCTCGGTGTGGAGGCAAAGGTGAAATGGCCCAATGATATATATGCCGGCGACAGAAAGATATGCGGCATACTTATCGAAAATTCCGTAACTCCCTCATCCATTGTCAGCAGCATAGCGGGGATTGGCATAAACATCAATCAGGAGATCTGGTTGTCAGATGCCCCGAATCCGGTGTCGGTGAAGCAGATCACGGGGGAAGGTCATGAGATTTCCGACGTGGCACTTCTTCTTGCCCGTAATCTGGAGAGGAGACTCGGTCAGATTGCGGAGGAGACTCCTGATGACCCGGAATCACCTCGGAAGATACTTCACCGGGAATATATGGGGCGGATGTGGCGTGGTGAGGGTCGTCACCCCTTCCGCGACGTGAAACGGGGCGAGATGATAACCGCCTCAATAGCCGACGTGGCTCCCGACGGAACCCTCACCCTCGACCTCGGAACCGAGCGGCGCAGCTACGCCTTCAAGGAAGTCGAGTTTCTCCTTGATCAGGGGATATGACCGTGACTATTCGGTAATAACCAACAATCGAAAAAACAGAAAAGAGATGAAAAAATATCTGGGATACTTCGTGAGATACGGGCTGCCGATAGCGTTGACCGTGCTGCTTCTTGTCTACATGTTCAAGAAAGTCAATTTCTCCGAGATGTGGGATCTGATAAAGCATGGAGTGGACTATTGGTGGATACTTTTGGCGATGGGTATCAGCGTATTCTCACACATCTTCCGCGCCGCCCGCTGGCAGCTGCAGCTCCGGGCACTCGGCATCAATGCCCCTTTCATGGCCTTGTGCTGTTCCATTTTCGGTTGCTATGCCCTCAATCTTGTCTTCCCCCGATTGGGTGAGGTGTGGCGGTGCACATATGTGGCCTCTTCTCAGAAGGCGTCGTTCTCATCCGTGCTGGGATCCATGATCGGTGACCGTCTTGCCGACACCCTGATGGTGCTCCTGTTGCTGCTCTTCTGCCTTGTGGTGGCTTCACCGGCCCTTGAGGCTTTTCTGGAGAAATATCCCGTCGGGCGCGACCTGATCGGGATGCTTTCGCAATGGTGGTTCTGGGTTGCAGTCATCGGTGCGATAATAGTAGGGTGGGGTCTGCTGAGGGCTTTCCGCGACACGAAAGTCGTGATTAAACTTAAGGAAACAGGCCTGAAGATGTGGGAAGGGTTCAGTGTTGTCGCCAAGATGCCCGGAAGATGGAAATTCCTCGGATATACGCTCTGCATCTGGGGGTGCTATTATTTCCAGCTCTATGTGGCCTTCTATGCGTTTGATTTCACCCGCGAGCTCTGCTACATGCACGGCACGTTCGGCGGCCTCATACCCTGTCTCGTGGCGTTTGTGTTGAGTTCGATCAGTATGGCGATCCCCTCCAACGGCGGACTCGGTCCCTGGAACCTCGCCATCATGTTCGGTCTCGCAGTCTATGGCATCACTGACGCACAGGGCACAGCCTTCTCGATGCTGCAATGGAGCGGCCAGACCGTGATGCTCATTCTCCTCGGCATATACACCATGGTCTACATCTCCCTCACCTCAAGAACCAAGAAAACCTCTAACCGCTAACCCATAACCGGTTTGCCGCAAGGCAAACCTTAACCTCCAATACAATGCAATTCGATCCGGAGAAAGAAGAGAAGAATGATTTTTTCGATGGTCCCGACATTCCGGAACCGGAAGTGGAACCCAAGCGTCCCACCCCTCCGCCGGATGATCCCGATTACTGGGATAACGAGGAATCTGAATGGGAACACCTGAAGCCTCGAAGACGCACGGCGTTGTGGCTCTGGCTCGCCGGTCTGCTCGTGGTGGCCGGTCTGTGTCTGGGATTATGGCTGAGGTTTTTCTCCCCTTATGTGACGGAAGCCGTTCAATTCGGTTATGTCGAGCATATCGAGGCACGCGGCACCATCTTCAAGACCTATGAGGGGGTGTTGCTCCCCTTCTCATCCATCATGGACACGACACGCGTCTATAACCGCGACTTCATATTTACCGCCGCTGACGACAAGACTGCCGCCGCCCTGAAGAGGGCGATGCTTGATTGCCGTCCCGTGGCCGTGGAGTATGATTGCTATCACGCCACACTCCCCTGGCGCGGCGCAAGCAAGATTGTCATAACGGGTATTGACTCCATCGACCCGGGACGATTCACTCTGCCATCACAGCTTCCATCGGATACTGAATGATCCTTATAGCCGCTGACAAGTTCAAGGGATCGCTTGCGAGCCGTGAGGCCGGAGAGGCGATTGCTTCCGGTCTGAGACTCGCCGGAATCACCACCCCGGTGCGGATAGTCGAGATGGCCGATGGCGGCGAAGGAACCCCCGGCAGACTCGCCGGTAAAGAGGTGGTGGTGTCGGCAGACTGGTGTGGCTATGGCAACAGGACGTTGTCCGCGCGCCCGCTGATGGAGAGGTCTTCATTTGAGTTAGGCCGCCATATCGCAGATGTACTTACGGAAGGGATTGCTACGGAAGGTGACGGCGAGAAGCGTAATACGGAAATCTATGTCGCGCTCGGAGGCACACTCACAAGCGACGGTGGCGCCGGGCTGCTTCAGACTCTCGGCGCACGTTTCATTGACAGCAAAGGTAAAAGTATCGAAGATCCGTTGTCTCCCGGAAATTTCCATAGGGTGGAATCGGTGGATCTGTCTTTATTGCACTCATGCGGGTGGAACAGCCGGATCACCGTGCTTTCCGACGTGAGGGCTTCGCTGCTTCCTCCCGGACTGAGCACTCTCGACTTCGTTGCGCAGAAAGGTGGAAGTCCCCAAGACTGCGAACAGATTAGGCTGATGCTCCGGCGGTTGAGGGAACTGACCGACGGGCAGAGGGTGTTTGACCGTTCAGAGATTGACGGTGCGGCAGGTGGACTTGGATTCGCACTCGCCTCCGTGATCGGCGCGCCGTGGCGGCAGGGAGCAGAGACGGTAGTCGAGTCGATGGGAATCGACTGGAATGAAGTGGAACTCGTCATCTCCGGAGAGGGTCGTATAGACAATCAGACCGCCGGGGGAAAGAGTGTGGAGACCATGCGGAGACTCGCACGAAAGCATGGAGTGCCGTTCATGGCATTCGGAGGGTATGTGGAGCCGTCGCTGAGAAGGGGTGACACCATCTCTACTATCGAAAAGCCGGAAGATTACTCCCCCTCATTGGCCCGTCCGCGGCTCGAAGAGGCAGTGCGACGCCGTTTCTTGGGAGTCTGATGCTCTGTATTGGCGCGTGTAAGGATTCCGAGACTGTCCGCGATTTTCTCAGCGGCGTAATCGCTCGCCACACTGTTGCCGAGCCGCCGGCGCAGACTCTTGTAGCCGGAAATCTGCCATTCCCTGCGGGGTGAGTTCTGGAGAAGCGGAGCCAGCTCACGGGCAATTGTGGCGGGGTTGCACCTGTTGAGAAGAAGCTCGGGCACGATGCTGTTGTTGACAATAAGGTTGGGGAGGGAGACATACTTCACCTTCAGCACTTTCTCCATCAGTTTGTATGTCAGCCCGCTGCCGTTGCCACGGTAGCAGACCACCTGCGGAGTGCCGATGAGGGCTGTCTCGAGAGTGGCGGTGCCGGAAGTGACGAGTGCGGCCCTCGAATATTTCAGGAGTGTCGGAGTGGAACCGAATACAAGCTGGAGCCCCGGATCCTGGGCCACCTCACGGTAGAACTTCTCGGGGACGGCCGGTGCGGCTGCCACGACATACTGGAAATCGGGGAAGCGACGGGCCGCGGCAATCATAAGCGGAAGATTATTGCGTATCTCACCGCGTCGCGAGCCGGGGAGAAGGGCGATGATCGGTTTCTCAGGATCGGCGAGACCCTGACGGTCGATGAAATGCTTGCGTGGCGGGAGATGCCCGAGAGCATGGTCGATTTCCTGCACGGATGGATTGCCGACGTAGGTCACGTCATACCCGTGTTTGGCGTAGAATCCCACCTCAAACGGCAAGATGGAATAAAGATTGGAGATGTATTTGCGGATCTTCTTGACGCGCCATTCTTTCCAGGCCCAGACTTTGGGCGAGATGAAATAATCCACACGGACGCCGAGTGAGTGGGCGTATTCCGCCACCTTAAGGTTGAAGCTCGGATAGTCGACAAGGATAAGCACGTCAGGACGGAAGTCTCTGACGAGTCGTTTGGCTGTGGAAAGATTGCTCAGCAGCTTCGGGAGCTTGCGTATCACTTCCGAGAACCCCATCACGTTCATCTGCTCGTAATGGATTTCGGGCTGCGTGCGGGCGGCTTTTGCCATAAGATCGCCCCCTAAGAACTTGAATTCGGCCTCCGGATCGACGTTGCGCAACGACGAGATGAGGGCGGAGGCATGAAGGTCGCCGGATGCCTCGCCGGCTATCAGCATATATTTCATATGTCGGTGGTCAACAGCTGTCATCGGGTTTCTGACGCGTGCAATATCACGTGGAAATGACGCGTTACTTAACCATGTACATGATGCGCTATTTATTATTGACGTTTGCAGTGCTGTTTGGTTTAATCGTGTCGTCATGTATCAACGACGATTTCACCGATTCACCTTCGGCCACGCTCTCATTTTCGACCGATACGTTGAGTTTCGGCACTGTTTTCACCGACCTCGGGACCCCGACGGCCCGCCTCCTTGTAATCAACCGCAACAAGAAGGGGGTCAACATATCCTCCATACGTTTCCGCGACCCCTCCACCCCCTTCACGCTCAATGTCGACGGGCAGAGCGGACGCGATTTCCGTGATGTGGAGATCCGTGGTAAAGACTCCATCTATGTCTTCATAGAGTGCTTTATCCCGGAGGATTCCGGAATCGAGCCCAGGCGTGTGTCGGATCAGCTGGAGTTTGTCTGCAACGGCAATGTCCAGGAGGTTGAGGTGGAAGCATGGGCGCAGAATGTGAGGCGTCTCCGTGGGGAGCGTCTTGAGAAAGACACCTATCTCACCCCGGAACTCCCCTATGTCGTGTTCGACTCCCTTTCGGTCGAGGAGGGGGCGGTACTCCGTATTGACCCGGGTGTGAAACTTCTGTTTCATGACAAGGCCCGGTTGAGTGTGCGCGGTCGTATCGAGGCTTATGGCACACCGGATCTTCCCGTAGAGTTTCGCGGCGACCGTATCGACGAGGTCCTCCCCGGCGTGGAATACGACATCATGGCCGGACAATGGGAGGGAGTTCGTATATGGCCTGAATCATTCGGCAACCGTCTCGAGGGGATCGACATGCGCTCCACCTCCATAGGGTTGCGTGTGGATTCATGCGGCGATCTCTCACGCAACAAGCTTACCCTCGTCAACTCCTGGCTCCATAACTCTCAGAGCACCGTGCTCAGCAGCAGCCATGCCTGGGTGGATGCTTTCGGGTGCTGTTTCTCCGAAGCCTCCGATGCCGTGGTCGATCTCCGTGGCGGGCGTCATGAGTTCACCCAGTGCACCATCTCCAACTATTACCTCTTCACGGCTGTCTCTGGAGCCAACCTGACTCTTGACGGTCTATTTGCCGAGGATATGCCGGAGGGATCGCAACCCATGAAGGCCACTTTCAACAACTGTATCATCTACGGACTTGGTAGCCCCGTCTCTCCTACCGATCTTACCGACTCTGACGTTTACGTCCGCAATTGCCTCATAAAAGGTAAGGGGGAAGACGACGATAATTTCATCGAGTGCGTCTGGGATGAGGATCCCCTCTTCCTGACTGTCAGATCCGACTATTACTTCAACTACCGTCTTCAGCGCGAGTCGCCTGCATTCGCCAAGGGGAATCCGGAATATGTGACTCCTGTCTGTCTTATAGACATGGACGGGGTGGACCGTCTCACGAGTCCACCCGATCCGGGTCATCCTGCCCTCGGCGCCTATGCTACTTATCCTCCGGAGGAGTAGCCAGACGCGACAGGGCTTCGTTTTCAATATTGCAGTCTTCCTGGAGACGCGGACGTAGTGTGCCGGCTCTTTGCGGAGAGACCATCTGCAGATCCATGTAGCGGTCATCACCCATGATGAACCCGTGTACATCGTCGAGTGGCTCCGGTGCACCGGGATATGCCGGAGATTCGGTGAGCGGTGATGAACCGTTATGACCGCTGTTGTCTGTTCCCGGAATCACACTGTCGATGGTAAGGGGAGACTCCTCGTTGAGCGGATTATAGCGGTAGATGGGCCAGTATCCGGCCTCAACGGCACGGCGCTCCTCTATGACGGAATGTCCGAGTCCCGGGCGTATGCCGTGGTTGAGGCAGGGACAATATGCTATGACGATTGCCGGTCCCGGATAGCGGTCGGCCTCCGTAAGCGCGTCGATGGCCTGCTGATAATTGGCACCCAAAGCGATCGATGCCACATAGACATTTCCATAGGTCATCATCATCCGTCCCAGGTTTTTCTTTGGGGTAGACTTTCCGTCCGGGGCGTATTTGGCGACTGCCGCGCGTGGAGTGGCTTTCGAGAGCTGACCTCCGGTATTGGAGTAGCACTCCGTATCCATCACCAGTATCTTGATCGGTTCGCCCGATGCGAGCACATGATCGAGCCCTGCGAAACCGATGTCGTAAGCCCATCCGTCGCCGCCGATTGCCCAGACCGTCTTTGATGCAAGCATGTCGCTCTGTTCGAGGAGTGATCTCAACTCGGGATACTCCTTTGCCATCGGGGCGACCATTGTCAGCAGCTGATCGGCCGTGGCGGCTGATGCCTCGGCCTCATCGCGGCTGTTGAGCCATGCCTCCAGAGGAGCTTTTAGGAAGGGTGGAAGCGTCTTGGATCCGATCAATCCCTTGACGCTATTCTCCAGACGAGCTCGACGGTGACGCATGGCGAGAAGTATGCCGTAGCCAAACTCGGCGTTATCCTCAAAGAGGGAGTTGGCCCATGCCGGACCGCGTCCGGATGGATCTGTGGCACAATATGCCGAAGAGGGATAGTCGGCTCCCCAGATTGAGCTGCACCCCGTGGCATTGGCTATGAGGAGGCGGTTGCCGAAGAGCTGCGTCAGCAATTTTACGTATGGTGTCTCGCCACACCCGGCACAAGCACCGGAAAATTGCAGACCCGGTGTACGCAACTGCGAGCCGTTGACTGTGGCGGCAGGGAGGAGTGACGGTTTCGGCGAGACATGAGTCTTCAGCCATTCGAGATTATCCATCTCACGCTGAATCACATCATCTAAGGGAGTCATCGTGAGTGCGTTCCCCGGGCAGATCAGTGAGCAGGAGGAACACCCCAAGCAATCTTCCGGATAATTCTGGATCCTGAAACGGTAGCCGGAAAGGGTTGATGCTCCCCGCGCCTCCTTGGTCGCGATAGTGTCGGGCATATCCTTCGCCTCGGCTTCTGAAATGACGAATGGCCGGATTGCGGCGTGAGGACACACGAGGGAACATTCCGTACATTCCACGCACTTCTCTGCATCCCAGACCGGCACGCGGGTGGCGATGCGACGATGCTCGTAGGCGGTTGATCCGTTGGGTATGACACCATCTGGTGATAGAGCAGAAACGGGTATTGAATCACCCTGACCGTGGATGCAGGGGGTGTGGATCTTCTCAATGAAATTCTTGAGCGCCTCGTTGCCGTAGACGGGGGCGGGGCGTGTCGAAGGTCGGTCGGGAGTCGTCGTCCACCCTTCGATCGATTGGTAATCGATCTCACGGAGCGCATCGACGGCCATGGAGATTGCCCTGAGATTGCGCTCAACGACTTCTCCACCTTCATGGATATAAGTTGTCCTGATGGTCTGCTGCAGGGCTTGGTATGCTTTCTCGAAAGGAATAATGTTTGCGAGATAGAGCATTACCGTCTCCATCGGCATGTTGATTCGCGGAGCCAATCCCACCTGCGCGGCGATTGAATCGGCATCGATGTTATAGAACCTGAGTTTCTTATCCGCAATCTGACGGCGCATCTTCAGAGGGAGGAATTTCACCATTTGCTCCGGTTTCCATGGTGAGTTGAGCACAAACGTGCCGCCGGTCTTGATCTTGTCGAGCATGTCGAACCGATTCACGTAGGAAGTCTTGTGGCATCCGACGTAGTCGGCATCCACGATGGAATATGCCGATGTGATGGGGGAGTGGCCGACACGTAGCTGTGAGATGGTATAGCCACCCGATTTCTTTGCGGAATAACTGAAATATGCCTGAGCGTAAAGGTTCGGATCGGCAGCCAGCACACTGGCGGCCTGCTTGGTGCCCCCGACTGTGCCATCGTTGCCGATGGCATAAAGGATTGCCTGGAAACAATCCGATGAGGCCAACGTATCGATAGTCTCTCCGGGAGTCAGTGAGAGATGTGTCACGTCATCATTGATGCCGACCGTAAAGACCCGTCTGGGGTGTTCGGCTGCCAGTTCATCGAACACGGCCTTCACCATCGAGGGGTTGAATTCCTTGCTCGACAAACCATACCGTCCCCCGATAACCTTGATGTCGCCACGCCCTGCCTCAAAGAGGGTGGTGATGACGTCCTGACACAGTGGCTCGTGCACCGCCCCCGGTTCCTTGGTGCGGTCGAGCACAGCGATCGACTTTACCGTTGGGGGGAGTGCCTTAAGGAGAGCCTCAGCCGGGAACGGACGGTAGAGACGGATCTTGAGCACACCTGTCTTGTATCCCTTCTCGCGGTTGAGCCATTCGCTTGTTTCAGCGGCCACCTCAGCCCCGGAGGCCATGATGACGATCACCCTGTCGGCATCGGGTGCGCCCACATAGTCGACCAGATTATAGTGTCGCCCCGTTATTGAGGCCACGGAATCCATAGCCTCCTGCACGATAGCGGGGAACTTGTCATAGTAGGGGTTGGTGGCCTCACTGTTCTGGAAATAGACATCTGCATTCTGAGCCGTGCCGCGCGTGTCGGGATGCTCCGGATTCATGGCCCGTTGCCGGAACCGCACCACATCATCCCAGGGCATAATCTTGGCTATGCTTTCGTAATCGATGATCTCGATTGTATCCATCTCCGAGCTTGTCCGCCAACCGTCGAAGAAGTGAAGCACGGGGAGACTCCCCCGGATAGCGGCGATATGAGCCACGACCGCGAGATCCATCGTCTCCTGCACTGAGGCCGAGACGAGCATCGCGAAACCTGTGGCGCGACATTCCATCACATCCTGATGGTCTCCGAAAATCGAGAGGGCATGATTGGCGAGTGAGCGGCATCCGACATGAAAGACAGCCGGGAGAAGTTCGCCGGCGATCTTATACATATTCGGAATCATCAGCATCAGGCCCTGGGAGGAGGTGAAAGTTGTGGCCAGCGCACCTCCGGCCGAGGCACCGTGAACAGCCCCGGCGGCGCCAAGTTCGCTCTCCATCTCCCTCACTTCGAGCTTCTGTCCGAAGAGATTGAGACGCCCCTTCATGCCCCATTTCTTAGCGGTGTCACCCATTGAGGCGATCGGGGTGATAGGGTAAATAGTGGCTATCTCGCTCATAGCGTAGGCCACGTGGGCTGCGGCAGTGCACCCGTCGAGGATTTGTTTGGTCATCTATTCCAAAAATTAAAAACTTAAGTTTCGCAAGCTCAACTTAGTGGTTAATAGGTTATAAGGTTATGGGTTATCAATTTTGAATGAATAATTTATTCAATGTGATTTCAGATAAGAAATCTTAACCTTATAACCTGCGAAGCAATAACCTCATAACCTTCAACTTTCGCTTGCGAAAGTTGAATTAAAAGTAAGGCCGGAAATCCGACTCCGGAATGTGGAGATCCACCTCCGACAAATGAAACTGTCTCTTACCGATGAATCTGTAATGATAACGGCTTCCTGTTTCCCTTTGTTCGCTTCCCCATCACCGACTTTTTCGTACAGTGCAATTGCGCCAACCCCCAGGCTCAGGCCACCATCCTCTATTACTTCCGTAGTAAGTTAAGTAGTAGTCATCCCTAGGGAGAACTCTTTTTGTTGAGTAGATGTTGTGGATGCTATATATGTATTATATTTGCAAACAAAATGAAAACATTATGGAAATAGCAGTTCAAAAGAAAGCGACAATGTTCCGGTTAAGTGTGGATCTGTTGGAGCGGTTGAAGGAAATGGCTAAACGTGGACACAGAAGCCTTAATAACTTTGTGGAATGTGTGTTATTGGATGTGGCTTATAATGAGCCGAATGAAGTAACGAAAGCTGCAATAGAGGAGGCTCGTAGCGGGAAACTGCGAGATGTTCCGTCTGTTGACACCTCTTCCGTTGAAGCTATGTTTAAATCCATGGGTTTATGAAAAGGCTAAAACCCACCTCTCAATACAAGAAAGATTTAAAAAGAATCCGAAATAATCCAAAGAAGGCAGCGGAACTTCTGAAATATTGAATCTGTTGGAGCAGGAATTGCCCATTCCGAGGGAATATAATCCACATACACTGAAAGGTGATTATGATGGATGCATGGAGTGTCATATACAGGGGGATTTCCTTCTCATATGGATTGATCAGCAGACAAATGAAATTGACCTTGTGAGACTTGGCTCTCATTAGGAGTTATTTGGTAAAGGCATCAAGAGATAATATAGTACGAATCTGCCAAACAACCGAACGAAAACCGGCCAAATAACCGAACGGAGCCGGGCTAACACAGGTATGTGCTTAATAATTAAGGCCGAATTGCCATAGGGGGACGATATCGGAATGTCCGTATT
>CAZMHE010000061.1:0-13824 GCA_964566015.1 uncultured Sangeribacter sp.
AAGTGGTGGTGGAGAAATTCGACGAGAAAGACAACGCCATCCATATCATGGCCGTGATCTATGTGGAGCGTGATTCCCAGAAGGGTATCATCATCGGCAAGGGTGGTGAGAAGATCAAGAGAATCGGTATCGAGTCAAGAGCCGATATAGAGAAATTCTTTGGAAAGAAAGTCTTCCTCGAGCTTTTCGTGAAGGTTGAGAAAGACTGGAGAAATCGTGAGAACAAGCTCCGTGCGTTCGGCTATCTTGAATGATGCCGCGCCACGGACACAGGATATCAAAAAATTATCATGAGCAGATTAGTAGCAATAGTAGGGCGGCCGAATGTGGGTAAGTCAACCCTGTTCAACCGTTTGACGCAGACGCGCAAAGCCATCGTCGACGACACGGCGGGAACCACGCGCGACCGCCAGTATGGAATGGTCGACTGGTGTGGCCAGGAATTTTCGATTGTCGACACCGGCGGCTGGGTCGTTAACTCGGAGGATATCTTCGAGGGTGAGATCAACAAGCAGGTGCAGATAGCCATAGAGGAGGCTGACGTGATCCTTTTCGTAGTCGATGCCTCTAACGGTGTCACCGATCTCGACGATCAGGTTGCGGCCATACTGCGTCGTTCCAAGAAGCCGGTGATCCTCGTCGCCAACAAGGAAGACAAGGGTGACGCCCGCTTCAACATACCTGAATTTTATTCCCTCGGACTCGGAGATCCGGTCGAGGTGTCTTCGGCCAACGGCAGCGGCACGGGTGAACTTCTCGACCGTATCATCGCCGATATGGCCGAGCCCCGTGAGGATGACCGCCCGGAAGACGATGTGGCCAAATTCGCGATTGTCGGACGTCCTAACGCCGGCAAATCCTCTCTCATCAATGCCTTTATCGGCGAAGAGCGCCATATCGTAACCGATATAGCCGGCACGACGCGTGATTCCATCTATCACCGTTACAACAAGTTCGGTTTCGACTTCTATCTCGTCGACACTGCCGGCATCCGCAAGAAGCAGAAAGTCAACGAGGATATCGAATATTATAGCGTGATCCGTTCCATACGCTCAATCGAGGCTTCGGATGTCTGTATCCTCATGATCGACGCCACGCGCGGCATCGAGAGTCAGGATGCCAATATCTTCGGCCTCATCCAGCGCAACAGGAAGGGTCTTGTGGTCTGTGTAAACAAGTGGGACCTCATCGAAGACAAGTCCGTGACGGCGCAGAAACATTTCGAGAAAGCTATCAGGGACCGTTTCGCCCCCTTCACCGACTTCCCTATCCTCTTCACGTCAGCCCTGACAAAGCAGAGGATATTTAAGGTGCTGGAGACGGCAATCGAGGTTTATCAGAACCGCCGGAGGGTGATTCCGACATCACAGCTCAACACCTACATGCTCGAGCAGATAGCCATAACACCTCCGCCGAGCAACAAAGGAAAATTCGTCAAGATAAAATATGTCACCATGCTGAAGGAGTCAGTCATACCGACCTTCGTCTTCTTCTGCAACCTGCCGCAATGGGTCAAGGAGCCTTACCGACGCTTCCTCGAGAACAAGATCAGGGAGAAATGGGATTTCCACGGCACCCCGATCTCGATTTTCATGCGTGACAAGTAGATAGGATATTCGTATTGAGGGGGAGGCTGCAAGAAAGTTGCAGTCTCCCCCTTCGTGTTAAGATTATTTAAATGCCCGAAATTCAATTTAGAGGGGAAAATATTGTGGGAAACCGCTTCGCGTTTATTACCTTTGCATCATAAAAGAAAACAAAACAAAAAAACTACAGATATATTATGGCAAAGAAAAAAGCAGCGGCCCCGCTTCCAGGGCGAATCAGCGACATGGAGGCCAAGAAGAAGGCTCTCCAGATGGCAATGCAGAATCTTGAGAAAGATTATGGCTCCGGCACAGTTATGCGTCTCGGCGACGATGCTGTCCAGGACGTGGAGACAATCTCCACTGGTTCCATCGGTCTCGACTTCGCACTCGGTGTCGGCGGCCTTCCCCGCGGACGCATCACCGAGATCTACGGTCCCGAATCATCCGGTAAGACCACCCTCGCAATCCATGTGATTGCCGAGGCTCAGAAGCAGGGTGGCATATGCGCCATCGTAGATGCCGAGCATGCCTTCGACCGTTTCTATGCCGAGAAACTCGGTGTGGATGTCAACAATCTCTGGATTGCCCAGCCCGACAACGGCGAGCAGGCTCTTGAGATTGCCGAGCAGCTCATCAATTCGGGAGCGATTGACGTGCTGGTGGTTGACTCCGTTGCCGCCCTTACCCCTAAGGCAGAGATAGAGGGAGAGATGGGAGACAAGAACGTAGGTCTCCATGCGCGCCTTATGAGCCAGGCCATGCGTAAGCTGACCGGTTCGATAGCACGCACGCGCACATGCTGCATATTCATCAACCAGATGCGAGAGAAGATCGGTATGATGTTCGGCAACCCCGAGACGACAACCGGTGGCAACGCCCTTAAGTTCTATGCTTCGGTGCGAATTGAGATCCGTCCCTCCTCGTTTATCAAGGATGGAGAGGACACGATCGGACGTATTGCCAAGGTGAAGGTTGTGAAGAACAAGGTGGCGCCTCCATTCATGAAGGCTGAGTTTGAGCTGATGTTCGGCGAGGGAATCTCCAAGGCCGGAGAGATCATCGACATGGCCGTGGAGCATGGCATCGTGAAGAAGAGCGGAGCCTGGTTCTCCTACAACGGCAGCAAGCTCGGACAGGGACGTGATGCCGTCAAGAGGGTCATCAAGGAGAATAAGGAACTCGCCGCTGAGCTTGAGAAGAAGATCCGCGAGGTGCTTGAGCAGAAGCGCGAGGAAGCGAAGAAGAAAGCTCCGAGTCCCTTCGCGCCCGGCAAGGAATCTGTGCGCAGCGACAGGGAGGAGGATCCGGCGGAAGAGGCCATGACAGATGATGACGACTTCGGGGCCGACAGGGATCCTTCGGAAGCCGACGATCTATTCGGTGACGACTTCGACGTCGAAATCGACGAAAACTGACTTTTGAATAACCCACATTAGAAGAAAGCGATAAGTCGATGGCCATACGTTATGACCATCGACTTATCGCTTTTGTAGTCGCCCCGTCCCACCGGGAGCAGGCGCGCCCCGCGCCGTTTTGTTCCGTTAGCGCCCCGGGAGTAGGCGCGCCCTCGCGCCGTCATTGTGCTGTCCGTGACCGGGAGTAGGCGCGCCCCGCGCCGTCACAATGTCAGAGCAGTCGGATGATGTTGTCGGTGGTCTTTGGATCGACCTTGGCGTCGAATATCATCTTCCCGATCATGTTGCGGCGGTATGTGACCGTCGCCTTGTCCCTTCCGATCAGGATTGCTATCTCCGACGGGGTAAATCCGCACTTGATTAGCAGCGCGGTACGGAGATCCCGTTTCTTCAGATGTCCTGATGTAAGGCTACCCTCGCGGTACACATCGTCGGTGGACGGCGCGAGGGCGCGCCTATTCCTGATCACGGTGACGGCACAAGGACGGCGCGGGGAGCGCCTCCTCCCTGTCAAAATTACTCCAATTTATTTATATGTGCAAATTGGAGCCAAGAAACGATGTGAGGAAACAAAGCCGCATAAACGCCACACGGGCAGCTGATGAGAATAAGCGGCCTGTGTGGCTTTACAGATCTCCAGATATGATAAAGTGCGGTAGGATTCCGTTGTAGATAGTAATCCTTATCGGGAGGAGCGACTCATTTTGTGGTATAAATTCCCATAAACATACAATATATATTTATTACTTCAGTTAATATTATACGTCTATATTTACTATATTTATTTTTATAATGATATTTACAGACAAATCCATTTCCCCTGCTGAAATTGTTAGAATTCTTGGTCAGCGATTTCGTGATTATCGAATGAGTATGAACTTCACCCGCAAACAGGTTGCAGACCAGACTGGTCTCAGCATGACCACCCTCTATAAATTAGAGACCGGTAGACTCACGGATTTGTCGATAAGTACATTGCTTAAATTGCTCAGAGTTGTTGGGCTATATGAAAATTGGAACAAGATACTTCCCGACATGCCGGAATCGCCTTACCTCTACAAAGATAATTTTACAAAAAAACAACGCATACGGCATCCTAAATCATGAAATATATTATTGTCACTATATGGGGAATTGAACTTGGACGCCTCGCATATAATCCGAGTTCACGCCAGTGCTATTTTTCTTTCAATCCGGAACTGAAGGGAAACCGTCCCGATGTATCTCCCCTCCTATTGCCTATTGAGCGCTGGCAAGCCCATCAGACAGCGTATGGTGATGACCGGCGTATCTATCAGAATCTCCCTCCCTTCATCGCTGACTCATTACCGGATTCCTGGGGCAACCAACTGTTTGAACAATGGGCTAAGAAAAACAAGCTCACACAACGCAATATCACACCCTTATACAAACTCCTGTTCATCGGATGTCGTGGAATGGGAGCATTGGAGTTCGAGCCCGCCGCCAAAGATCTTGAACATTCACATCCGGTCGATATAAAGGCACTACATGAATTGTCATTGAAGATATTAAACGATAGGGGGGATATTTCGCTTCTTCCTAATGAAGAGGTGACAATGCACACCCTCCTTTCAGTTGGAACATCTGCCGGTGGGCGTCAGACAAAAGCAATTATTGCCATTCATCCGGAGACCGGTGAAATACGGTCCGGACAAATAAACACCCTTGACGGGTATAATTATTATCTGCTTAAATTTGAGGACGGACAAATCCCGACATCCGAGATTGAGATGGTGTATTATGAGATGGCCACATCTGCCGGAATCGCTATGGAGGAGTGTCGACTTCTTAATGTCGCTGGCAATAATCATTTTCTTACTAAAAGATTTGACAGAAAAGATGGGAAAAAGATTCATATGCAGACATTGGCAGCCATTAATCCCGATGCTACTTCTTACGAAGACCTGTTTGCCACTTGCCGACAATTGAATTTGTCTCATTTTGACATAGAGCAAGTATATCGTCGGCTTGTATTCAATGTAATGGCAAACAATACTGATGACCATAACAAGAATTTCTCATTTCTTCTGGAGAAAGGTGGACGTTGGATTCTCGCACCGGCCTACGATATTACCTTTATATTCAATCGTTTTGGTTCCGATGCCGAGTCGGATCGTTGTCTGAGCATTGCCGGTAAATTCAGAAACATAACAAAAGAAGACCTTATAGATATAGGGAAAGAGAATGGTATCCGAAACCCGGAAAGGGTTATCGATAATGTAGCGGATTCCGTGAAATCATACCATCTGCTCGCTGAAAAATATTCCATTCCCCCTCGATGGAGTAATATAATCAAGTCAACCCTCAATCAATGCCTGATTTCCTTTGGTTATCAGGATGAACACTCGCAACTGATTCTTATTGACCATACAGGACGCACCTTCAGTGATATACATGTCAATATGAATTCCAAAGATAATTACGTCGTGTCAGTTTCAGTAGACGGCAAGACAAAACGAAGGTTCATACGGCCCAATATGCCGGTATACGAAATATTCAAGAATAATATCTTCATCGAATTGTCTACCGACGAGCAACTTAGGATTCTAACGGATTTATTCACTCAAAATTAGAATTGCCTCCCGTTGTGACGTTCCGGAAACAGGCTGGAAGCCTGTGCTACTGCACGAGGCACATGGTCTGACGCGAGGGCGCGGTACCTCCCGGGGGACGTTGGTGTGGCAGGAGTGGGGGTGGAAAATAAGAAATGGTCTTGTCGCGCTGACTTTTAAGGATTTTTTACTAATTTTGCATTCCGGATGCCTTGATTGTGCCTATTGAGGGCCTGCAGGCACTAAGAGTCCATCTCATAAAATCAGAGAGCCCCTGGGGCGGATATGGGCGAGTGATTTTCTCAAGTTGAGGATGGAATGATGCGTGTGCATCATGACTGACGAGACTTGGAGAAAAGCACCGGCCAGATCCGGGCAAAGGTAACTTTTCTTAAATGAAATTATCATATTTACGAGAGAATAAACTTTATTTATTAAATTATGATAAAAAGTCTTTACTCATATTCAATTGAGAGACTCTGGGAGTAAATTACCCTCAGTATCGCTGACTCGGGTGCTTTCCGTCTTTTGGTTCAGTCACATAGCGCCGCTATGCTCCATCACCAAAAACCGAAAATCCATCCAAGCCAGCGACCCCAGGGACTCTCTGATTTTATGAGATGGACTCTTAAGTCAACCGCAACAACTTTCGGAACGTGGAAACTAAGTACATATTCGTCACTGGCGGCGTAGTGTCGTCGCTCGGCAAAGGGATTATCTCCTCTTCTCTCGCACGTCTTCTCCTCTCAAGGGGTTACAGGGTCACTATCCAGAAATTCGACCCTTACATCAACATCGACCCCGGCACCCTCAATCCCTATGAGCATGGCGAATGTTACGTCACCGTCGACGGGCATGAAGCCGATCTTGACCTCGGCCACTATGAACGTTTCACCAATATCCAGACCACCCGCGCCAACAATATCACAACAGGACGCATCTATCAGAGTGTCATCGACAAGGAGCGACGCGGCGATTATCTCGGAAAAACGGTACAGATTATCCCTCATATCACCGACGAGATCAAGCGTTCGGTCAAACTTCTCGGAAAGATCGGCCAGTTTGATTTCATCATCACGGAAATCGGCGGCACCGTGGGCGACATCGAGTCGACCCCGTTCCTTGAGGCGGTGCGCCAGCTCCGCTGGGAGCTTGGCAAAAACGCCCTCTGCCTCCACCTCACCTATGTGCCCTACCTGAAGGCTGCCAAGGAGCTGAAGACAAAACCGACCCAACACTCCGTCAAACTTCTCCAGCAGGCCGGCATACAGCCCGATATCCTCGTGCTCCGCACGGAGAAGGAGATTCCGGCATCCATGTGCCGCAAGGTGGCCCAGTTCTGCAATGTCTCTCCGGAGGCGGTGATACAGAGCCTCGACGCCCCCACTATCTATGAGGTGCCCCTGATGATGCACGCCCAGGGTCTCGACCGCATCGTGCTCGAGAAGACCGGCATCACACCCGAAGGGGAGCCTGACATGGAGGCATGGAATCACTTCCTGCATAAACTCGAGAACGCCACCGAAGAGGTGCGCATCGCCCTTGTCGGGAAATACGTTGAGCTTCAGGATGCCTATAAGTCGATCAGCGAGTCGCTCAGTCATGCGGCTGCCTATTGCGACCGCAAGCTAAAGCTCGTCTATGTCCATTCAGAGAAACTCGACGAGAACAACGTTGACGAGTGCCTCTCCGGGATGGATGGCATAGTGATCGCCCCCGGCTTCGGCAACCGCGGCATCGAGGGTAAGTTCGTAGCCCTCAAATGGGCACGTGAGCACGATGTGCCCACGTTCGGCATATGTCTCGGAATGCAGTGTATGGTCATAGAGTTCGCACGCAACGTGCTCGGGCTGACCGGTGCCAATTCCACGGAGATGGATCATGCCACACCCCACAACGTCATCGACCTCATGGAGGAGCAGAAGGGTCTCTCGAACCTCGGAGGCACCATGCGCCTCGGGGCTTATGACTGCGTGCTCCGTCCCGGTTCGAAAGCTGCCGAGGCCTACGGAAAGACACATATCCGCGAGCGTCACCGCCACCGTTTCGAATTCAACGAGGAATACCGCGGGCGATTCGAGGCCGCAGGTATGCAGTGTGTGGGCGAGAACCCGGACACCCACCTCGTGGAGGTGGTGGAGATACCGGAGAAAAGATGGTTTGTCGGCACACAGTATCATCCCGAATACCAGAGCACCGTCCTCCATCCCAACCCACTTTTTGTCTCCTTCATGAAAGCCGCAACGGCTAAAAAATAATCAGAGAAACAACGTAACAACTTCCACTATAAGCAATGGACAAGAACACCATCACCGGCATGCTGCTGATCATAGCAGTCTTATTCTGCTTCACATGGCTGACTCCGAAAAAGTCGCCGGCTGCCGACGACGATCTCGAGGAGACCGCGCAGACAGAGATGCGCGCCCCCTCCACGCCCGATTCCCTCTCTGCCACGGAGAAGGAATGGCTCATCAGGAATATAGCCGACAACGGCGAGGATGTCACTCTCGCCGACGGTCGCCACGCAATGCGTCTCAACTACGGCGCGATCTCCCTGACGACTGTCGGAGACTCCGTCACGGGCAATGTCACAATCGATGGGAAGACCCTCGACTGGCACGACGTATTGGCCGCCGACCTCACGAAAATGAATATCCCCGAGCAGCGTCGCGCCATCGAGATGGTGCGCAACGCCTCCACGGCGATGGGCCGCTACGGAAAATTCGCACGCTTCCTTGCCGGCAACGACACTACGCTGACCCTCAGCAACGATGTCATCACCCTCAGCCTCGATTCCAAGTCAGGCTCGATCACACGTGCCGAACTTCTCGACTACTATACCGAATATACCCCCGACGAGAGCGCGAAGCGCAAGGATAAGGTGGTGGTGTTCGAGGGTAAGACCAACTCGTTCGATTTCCAGCTCCCCCTCCCCAATCCGGTGGGCACTTCCGACCTCTATTTCGAGGCCTCCATGCCCAATGACACGACCGTGCTCATGACCCTTCCCCTCGGAAAGGATGCCTACTGGGGTCTTGAATACACCCTCCCCAAGGGAAAAAGCTATGTTGTCGGCATCCGCGTGGTGCAGAAGAACCTCGCGGGAGTCATCGAGAGCAACAACCGCAACATGACCGTGGCATGGCATCAGGACCTTATCCGCCAGGAGAAGGGAAAGATGTTTGAGGAGCGTAACTCGGCTCTCTATTACAAGTATGCCGGCGGCAACGTGGAGAATCTCTCAGAGAATAAGAACGCGAGTGAAGACCGCCGCGCCAAGGTGCGCTGGATCGGCTACAAGAATCAGTTCTTCTCCTCCGTGCTTATCGCCGACCGTCCCTTCAACACGGCTGATTTCCAGAGCCGCGTGCTCAAGAATGATCCCTGGCTTCTCAAGAGCTTCGACTCGCAGGCACAGGTCAATGACTATGACTGGAACTCGCCAAATCCCGCAAGTTTCTCCCTCTTCATCGGCCCCAACCTCTACCCGCTTCTCTCACATCTCGACACGCAGACGGTGGCCGGCGACGACCTCTCGCTGACGCGTCTCATCCCGCTCGGATGGTCGATTTTCCGCTGGATCAACACCGGCGTCGTCATCCCCCTCTTCACGTTCCTCGGCTCATTCCTCTCCAACTATGGCATCATAATCCTGATCATGACGCTGCTCATCAAGCTCGTGCTCTTCCCCCTCACCTACAAGAGCTACATGAATCAGGCGAAGATGAGGCTCCTTGCCCCGGACATCAAGGCCATCAACGAAAGATATCCCGGTCAGGACAACGCCATGTTGCGCCAACAGAAGACGATGGAACTCTACAACAAGGCCGGAAGTAACCCGATGTCGGGATGTATCCCGATGCTTCTCCAGATGCCTATCCTCTTCGCGATGTTCTCCTTCTTCCCCTCAGCCATCGAACTCCGCGGCGAGAGCTTCCTCTGGGCCAAGAACCTCGCGGCTCCTGACGCCATCATCTCCTGGAGCGGCAACATACCCCTCGTGACGGAATATTTCGGCAACCATATCTCCCTTTTCTGCCTCCTGATGACCGTCACCAACATCGTCTACACCCGCCTGAACATGCAGAGCAATTCCTCGCAGATGCCGGGTATGCAGTGGATGATGTATCTGATGCCGGTGTTCTTCATGATATTCTTCAACAACTATGCCGCCGGCCTCTCCTACTATTACTTCCTCTCGCTCCTGATCTCGATTGCGCAGACCTACGCCTTCCGTTTCTTCGTCAGTGAGGAGAAACTCCGCAAGACCATGGCCGAGAATGCCAAGAAGCCCCGCAAGCAGAGCAAATGGGCGGCGCGTCTCGAGGAGATGCAGCGCCAGCAGCAGGCTATGCTCAAGGAGCGTCAGCGTCAGCAGCAGCGCGGCCGCCGTTGATGTAATTATCCCGACCGACATATATGAACAGGCTGCGAACAGTAAGGATTGTCCTTGCGGTTGCCTTTCTGACGGCAACCGTGGCCAGTCTTGTGTTCGGCCTCACGGCCAACCCCATGGGGAGGGCCCTGGCACGCCTTCAGATCACACCCACCCTCACGGCAATGTCGCTGGGGGTGGCTTTGTTCTGGCTGATCGTGTCACTGTTCGCCGGCAGGGTCTATTGCTCCACGGTGTGTCCCATAGGCACGCTTCAGGACATCGTGATATGGCTCCGCCGCCACACCCGTTTCCGCCGCCCCTTCTCCTGGCGCCCGGCACGTCGCACCCGCATCCACATCTTCATCATCTATGTGGTCTGCCTCGTGCTCGGTGTCGGCTCAGTGTCATTCTGGCTCGAGCCCTGGAGCCTTACGCGAAATATCTGCGCGGTGGTCAACCCGACGGAGATGGAGGGTTTCTGGATTGCCACCGGAATCGGCACGACAGCCGGGATAATCTCCGGAGTCATATCATTTATCCTTATCGTCGTCTGTGCATTGCTTACAGGGCGCGGATTCTGCACTTCGATCTGCCCGGTCGGGACATTCCTTGCCAGCGTGGATCCATTCACGGTCTATCACATCGAGATCGATCCTGACAAGTGCATCTCCTGCATGAAATGCGAGGAGATATGCAAATGTCACTGCGTCAAGGTGGTGAGCCGGTATGTCGACAATTCGCGCTGCGTGCGTTGTTTCGACTGCACGGCGGTGTGTCCCAACGATGCCATACGCCTTCAGGCAAACCGCAACCGCAGGGCCACACCCCTGCTCAGGCGCCCCGTCTCGGACCGTACCTGAGCCTTCAACTTGCAGGGACATTATCCCGTCTCCCCTTTTACTCCAAATCACACAACCTAAAGAAATGAAACAATATCTCGATCTTCTGCGACATATACTCGAGAACGGTCACCGGAAGGAAGACCGCACCGGCACGGGCACAATCTCCACTTTCGGTTATCAGATGCGCTTCGACCTTTCGGAGGGTTTCCCGCTTGTCACGACAAAGAAAGTACACCTGAAGAGCATCATCCATGAGTTGCTGTGGTTTCTTGCCGGCGACACCAACGTGAAGTATCTTCAGGAGCATGGTGTGCGCATATGGAATGAATGGGCCGATCCGGACGGCGACCTCGGGCATATCTACGGCTATCAGTGGCGTTCATGGCCCGGATATGACGGGAAAGGTATCGACCAGATAGCTGAGGCCGTGCGCACCATCCGCGAGAATCCCGACTCGAGGCGAATCATCGTGAGCAGCTGGAACGTCGCCGACCTCGGCAACATGAATCTTCCACCCTGCCATACCCTCTTCCAGTTCTACGTTAACGACGGGCGTCTCTCCCTTCAGCTCTATCAGAGGAGCGGCGACTCTTTCCTGGGCATACCCTTCAACATCGCCTCCTACGCGCTGCTGACGCTGATGGTGGCGCAGGTGTGCGGCCTTAAGCCGGGAGAGTTCATCCACACGATAGGCGACGCCCACATCTATCTCAACCACCTCGATCAGGTTCGCATGCAGCTCGGGCGCGAGCCACGTCCCCTTCCGAAGATGGTGATAAATCCGGAGGTCGACGATATTTTCAAATTCAGATATGAAGACTTCCGCCTCGAGGGTTACGATCCTCATCCCGCAATCAAGGGGGAAGTGAGCGTCTGACCTAACCGAAATACCTAAAGATCCAAACGATGAGCCGGTTTCCGAAAAGGTCGGTCGTGGCGCCTCTGATGGCCACCGCCGCCAATATTGTCATAGCCTATCTTCTTTTCTCGCTTGCCCGGGTGGAATATCTCCTTGAAAACTGGAGCTATTTCTCCCAGAGTGTGGCCGACGGGCGCCTTCTGCATTTGCTTAAGGCCGGAGTCATCATGGACACTCCCGGCATTTTCTATTTCAATGCCCTCTACATCGTCATGATGCTCTTCCCCATTCACCTCAAGGAGCGGCCAGGGTGGCAGAAAGTGTGCAAGTGGACGTTTGTCATAATCAACTCCCTTGCCCTTGCCATCAATCTTGCTGACTCGGTCTATTTCAGCTATACCCTGAGGCGTACTTCCTGGAGTGTATTCGGCGAATTCGGCAACGAGTCGAACTTTGGAAAGATTATCGGCACCGAGCTCCTTGCCCATTGGTATCTGGTTCTCCTATTCGCGGCTGCGGTGTGGGGTATGTGGAAGCTGTATGTCACTCCGGCGATGGAGATAAGGCGTCAGCCACTCGTACGCTATTATATCATAGCCATTCTGTCTTTTGCTGCGGCCGGCGTGACGGTTGTGGCCGGCATCCGCGGTGGACTCCTCAACCACTGGCAGAATTACCTTGCGGCTTTCCCGCTCCTCTATCTGGCGTGGCGGTTGCTCAGGAGGGGTGACAGGTCGCAGAAGAAGCGCGTGGCGGGATTGGTGTTGTGCGGAGCCGGGGTTGCATTGATCGCCACCGCTCCCATCGGCGGGTGGCGTCACCGTGACATCCGCCCGATAGCCATCTCCAGCGCGACGGCCTACTGCGCCCGCCCGATCGAGGCTCCCCTCGTGCTCAACACCCCCTTCACGCTCATCCGTTCCATAGGAAACGTGCCTTTCGCAGATCCCGGTTATTTCCCTGACAAGGAGGAACTGGCCTCCATATATACTCCGGTGCATCTTCCGGCCGATTCGGCTGCCGGGAAGGGGAAGAACCTGTGCGTCATCATCATCGAGAGTTTCGGCCGTGAATACATCGGAGCTATGAATGAGGATATCCTCGGCCGTACCGACCTCGGCTTCACGCCATTCACCGATTCATTGCTCAATCACAGCGCATGGTGGCGCTATTCTTTCGACAACGGCCAGAAAAGCATCGACGGTATGCCGAGTATCCTTGCAGGCATACCCTATTTCGTGCGTCCCTATATCGTGACGCCGCAATCCGTTAACCGTCTCAAGGCTCTCCCCGGCGCATTGGCAGAGATGGGTTATCACACCGCCTTTTTCCATGGTGCGCGTACAGGATCGATGGGGTTCGACGGCTTTGCCCGCACTGTCGGGTTTGAGGAATACCACGGACGCGAGGATTTCTTCAAGGATGACCGTTTCGGCGGGGAGAAAGACTTTGACGGTTACTGGGCTGTCTGGGACGAACCGTTCCTCAAATGGTTTGCCCTCGAGATGACCGACATGCCGCAACCTTTCATGACGGCTATATTCACCGCTTCCAACCATCACCCTTTCCGGGTGCCGGAGGAGTATGAGGGGAAACTGCCTGAAGGGACCATGCCGATACATAAGACCGCGGGATATACCGACAATGCCCTCCGTCAGTTCTTCGCCGTGGCCAAGCGTCAACCCTGGTATGACAACACCATCTTCGTCATCACCAACGACCACACCAACATGCGGGGTTATGACGAATACCGCAGCGACATAGGCGCGTTCTACGGCCCCGTGATAATCTTCGACCCATCAGGGGATATTGCGCCGGGTAAGCGTGATGCCATTGCCCAGCAGACCGACATCATGCCGACGATTCTCGGCTATCTCGGTTATCCCTCCACATATCTTGCTTTCGGATGTGACCTCTTCAACACGCCGGCCGAAGATACCTGGGCCGTGAATTATATCAACGGTATCTACCAGTATGTGCGTCATGGACGTGTGCTTCAGTTCGACGGCACGAAGACTGTGGCTGTCTATGCACTCGGCGACCACCTGATGAAGAATGATCTTAAAGGAGAAGATCCGGTTCTGGAGAAAGAGATGGAGCGTGAGCTCAAGGGGATCATCCAGCAATACATGGACCGCATGCTCACCGACCGCCTCACCCCTCCCTGA
>CAZMHE010000062.1:0-13779 GCA_964566015.1 uncultured Sangeribacter sp.
TGTCGTCGAGGAAGCCCATGTTGAGCATCTCGTCAGCCTCGTCGAGGATGACGGTGTGCACGTCGTCGAGTTTAACCTCGCCGCGTTTGATGAGGTCAATGAGACGGCCCGGGGTGGCAACGATCACCTGCACGCCGTTGCGCAGCGAACGTATCTGGCTGTCGATACTTGAACCGCCGTAGACAGGGAGAATCTTGAGGGAGGGGATATATTTCGAGAAGTCAGCGAGGTCGCCGGCAATCTGGAGGCAGAGCTCACGCGTCGGGGCAATTACCAGAGCCTGAGGCACACGCTTATCAGGGTCGATGCGCTGGAGCACGGGGAGGCCGAAGGCGGCCGTCTTGCCTGTTCCTGTCTGCGCGAGACCCACAACGTCTCCCTCTTTTTCGAGAAGGTGCGGAATCACCATCTCCTGAATCGGCATCGGATTTTCGAAGCCGAGTTCCTCTATCGCCTGAAGCAACCTGGGCTCAACACCGAGGTCGCCGAATGTCTTGGTTGTCTTATTTTCATCCATAACGGTCAAAATTTCATAAAAATCCACCTCCACCGCCATGAATACCGGCAGAGTCGGATACGGGTTATAACATTAGAAAGGTGCGTCCGCGGGGAGCGTCACCTTTCATTATAACACCGAAAGTGCCCGAATTCCCGACAGCCTATTGAAAAACTATACCGCAAAATTAAGAAATTATTTCCATATTCAGGCTTTTTGTGTTAACTTCGTGGATGAATTGTCGTTCTTCGACACTAAACATAATACCTCGACTGAATGAAACGATTATCTCTTTTACCCCTGATACTTCCGGCAATGCTCCTCGGCGGCGGGGACGCGTTGGCTTGTACCAACCTGATTGCCGGCCCGAAGGCCACGACCGACGGTTCGGTGCTGATGACCTACGCCGCCGATTCCCACAACCTCTACGGTATGCTGACGCACACACCGTCAGCCGACCATAAGCCCGGTTCTCTCCGCAAGGTGACGGAGTGGGACACCGGCAAGCCTCTCGGCGCCATTCCGCAGGTGGCGCATACGTATAATGTCGTGGGGAACATGAACGAGCATCAGCTTGCGATAGGGGAGAGCACCTGGGGCGGTCGCCCGGAGCTTGCCGACACCACGGGCAACTCCATCATTGACTACGGCTCGCTTATCCAGATCGCACTCGAACGCTCACGCACGGCCCGCGAGGCCATCGGCGTGATGACCGATCTTGTCTCCCGCTATGGTTACGCCAGCGAGGGAGAGTCTTTCTCGATAGCCGACAAGAATGAGGTGTGGGTGATGGAGATGATCGGCAAGGGAGCCGAGAAAGGTGCGGTGTGGATTGCGGTCAGGATTCCTGACGACGCCATCTCCGGCCATGCCAACGAGCCCCGCATACGCAAGGTCAATCTCAAGGACAAGGAGAACGTGATGTATAGCAAGGATATGATTTCCTTTGCCCGCAAGCGCGGCTACTTCAACGGTAAGGATGAAGACTTCTCCTTTGCCGATGTCTACGGCGATCATGACAGGGGGACGCGTCGCGGTTGTGACGGACGTGTCTGGACATATTTCAGACGCTTCAAACCCGAAGCCGACAAATATTTCTCATGGGTAAATTCGGAATCAGACGATCCTATGCCCCTCTATATCGTGCCCGACCGCAAGGTTTCGCTCCGCGAGATGCAGGAGAGTATGCGCGACCATTTCGAAGGGACACCCTACGCCATGACAGAGGATGTCGGTGCCGGCCCCAACCATGTGCCTTACCGCTGGCGACCGATGGATTTTGAGGTTGACGGTCATGAATACTGCAATGAGCGCGCGATCGCTACCCAGCAGACCGGGTGGAGCTTCGTGAGTCAGAGCCGCGCGTCGCTCCCCGATGAAGTCGGCGGTGTGCTTTGGTTTGGCACCGACGACACCAATACATCAGTCTACATGCCCTTCTATTGCAGCATGACGGAGGTTCCGGCCCAGCTCGCGGAGGGAGACATAAACAGCTTCTCATTCGACTCCAACTTCTGGATGAACAACTGGGTGGCCAATCAGGCATACAACCGCTACGACCTGATGATTCCCGACATCCGCAAGGTGCAGAAAGGACTTGAGGACGGTTTTGAGAACTCGCGTCCCGCATTTGAGGAGGAACTCGTGGCTCTCGTCAACGAGGGTGATGATGCCGCCCTCCGAAAGAAAGTCAACGCTGAAGGGAAGAGGGTAGCGAAAGAGGCCACGGATGCTTACCGTGACCTCGGAATCTATCTCTTCGTGAAATTTATGGACGGCAACATGAAGAAGACCGACGAAAACGGCAACTTCCTCCGCAATGAATATGGCCTTCCACTCTACCCGTCGTTCCCCGGATATGACAAGACATATTATGAGAATATTGTCCGTCAGACCGGTGATCACTTCAAAATCAAGTGAGTAAGGGTCCCATTCCTTATCAGACGGAGCTTATTGCTCGTCTATGGTGTAGTTGATGAAGTCGTTGAAGGGTTTGGCAATCCTGAAGAGGTCGGCCACCTTGTCGGCTAATGATGCCGAGAAGAGGTCGCGCAGAGTCAGCTTATGGTCAACTACGAAATCACGCGGTTTTACAAGTTCGATATATTCCCAGTTTCGGTCGAACCCCTTGGGGGCTGTCTTCACGGGGTTCGCACCGACATTCGGGTAGATTTTGTGAAACTCCGGATTGTTGATTATCGAGACATATTCTTCGATATTGTCGGCAATCGACTGACGGATAGCCGTCACCGTCTTTGACGGGAGACAGACAGTGCCTCCCGCCACGAACGACCCGCCCGGTTCGAGATGCAGGTAATATCCCATGCGCATACTCTTCTTTCCGTAAGGGGGATTGATGAAAATCCCGATGTGAGTCTTATAAGGGGTCTTGTCAGGCGAGAAGCGGGTGTCGCGATAGATGCGGTAAGTGCAGTCTGCGGGGGTGAGATATGCGGCGTCCGGATCAAATTTTGCGATACGGTTCAGCAGTTCCTGAGTGAGAAGCTCCGCATATTCCTTCACGCGCAGATACCGCTCCTTATTTGCGGCAAACCATTCACGGTTATTGTTTTGGGCCAGTTCGGCCAGAAAATTCATAAGTTCTTCCATACCACAATAACGCGCATCCCCGGTTTTTAGCGTATCATGGCGATATCTCGATGACACGTTGAGGAAGTTGGAATATGGATCAGATATAACGCAAAATAAAAAGCAAAGTGATAACGTTATGTTTAGAGATTCTTTATGAAAATTCAATATGCAGGGTAATTCTTTCTCTCGCTTCATTACACAGATTCCACCCGTCACAAGGAATCTGATCATCATCAACCTTGTGGTCTGGCTCATCGGTGCGATCTTTCCCCGGTTTGCCAATTTTGTGGTCGATACCCTCGGATTGCACTATACCGGTGCTTCTGACTTCAATCCCGTCCAGATCATAACCTATCTCTTTGTACACGCTCCCAACACTCCCACTCATGTCCTTTTCAACATGTTTACCCTCTGGATGTTCGGTTCTACACTCGAGATGATCTGGGGATCGCGCCGCTATTTCGTGTTCTATTTCATCTGTGGCATCGGTGCCGCTTTGGTTCAGGAAGTGGTATGGGCGTTCACATGGCTTAATGAATATTGTCAGGCTCTCTCGCACGTCAACGGCATGACCACGTCCGAACTCCGTGACCTTGTGGAGCAGGGATTCGCCAACCATGACACGGAGCTGCTTGCCGCAACCGAATATTTCAAGAATCAGCTCGTGACGATCGGAGCTTCGGGAGCCGTCTTCGGCATCATCATGGGTTTCGCGATGGTTTTCCCTGACCGTCCCCTCTATCTCCTTTTCCTCCCCATACCGATCAAGGCAAAGTATATGATGATCGGATATGGAGTGATCGAATTTTTCCTCGGTGTGGCCGGGCGTGACATGGTGGCCCATTTCGCTCACCTCGGCGGTATGCTCTTCGGTCTCATCCTCCTACTCTGGTGGAGAAAGAAAGGCACACTTCGCGGAGGGTATTTCTATTGATGCAGTTCCATTGATCATATTCCGATTGATAATATTATAAGGAGAAGTTTATTCAGCATGTCCTATCCGCAACCGACAACGGCCAACTGGTTTACATGGCTTTTGAGATTGTGTCTCGGTTCTAAAACCCTGACATGGCTCATTGTCGTCAACGTGATGGTCTTCTTCCTCGTCTGGGCGGTTATCTTCGGCGGCCGGATGTTCGGCCTCGAGGGGAATTTCACGATGAAGTGGCTCTGTGTCTCTTCAGATCCGGCTGTCGCGGCCACGCACCCCTGGACGCTGCTGACCTATATGGTCACACAATACGATTTCCTTCATCTCCTCTTCAATGTGCTATGGCTCTACTGGTTCGGCATATTCCTTCCTGAATGGGTGTCAGACCGTCGGCGTCTCTATCTTTACGTCGGGTGCGGACTCGCCGGGGCAGCCTTATACATAGCAGTCTGTGCGATATGGCCCTCACTGTCGACGGCGGGATCATGGCTTTGCGGCTCTTCGGCCTCCGTACTCGGTATAATGACCGCTGCGGCGATGTGGACCCCGAAGCGGAGGGTGACCCTCTTTCTGTTCGGGACGGTGCAGTTCCGCTGGCTTGCCCTCGCATGTATAGTATTGGCTTTCTTCGGCTATGGCGGCGGTTCACCGGCTGCTCAGAGTGCCCATTTAGGTGGAGTGGTGTGCGGAGCGATTTTCGCGCTCGTGTCAAAGGGTAGTCTTTCATCAGAAAACACCGGGCGTAAATCACACAGGCCGCACCCGGGGTTGTTCAAGCCCTCACGGAAAATACGTCTCAACATCACTCGCGACGGCAGAGCCGTGGCCGAGACAATGTCGGAGCGCCTTTCCGACACCGGGCGTCTTGACGCACTTCTCGACAAGATACGTCTCTCCGGATATTCCTCACTGACCACAGGTGAACGCAACGAACTTAATGTGCTTTCTCAACGGCTCAACAAAGGGAAAGAGACTACAAACAGATAATCATAACCCAAGTTAATTCCGAATACCGAATGAAGATTCCGATGATAAGCCCGCTGATACGCACGGTGATGAGAGTTGTCTCCATCTGCGTGTGGCTGTTGACGGTGCTCGCCGCCTATGGCGGACGGTTTAATCCGGATTTTTTTACGATACCCGCAGTGCTCTGTCTGGCGCTCCCATATTTTGCAATCCTTTCCGGGTTGCTCATACTCTTCTGGCTGATTCAGGGGAAACTGATTTTCACGGCTCTCGGTGTGCTTGCACTCGTGGCGTGCGGTTCGCCCCTCGGAGAGGCGTTTCCGCTCGGATCATCAAAGAAAGCCGCCCCGGGTGAGAAGACCTTCAAGATAATCTCCTGGAATGTGCTTCACACCGACGATGTCGGTGAACCTGACTATCCCGGCAACCGCGCCGCCGAGTTTATGGCCAACTCCGGAGCCGACGTGATTTGCCTTGCCGAGATGGATGATTTCAGCAGCAAGGAGTTTAAGAAAGCATCTCCGAAACTGATAGACTCCCTTGCGAGAATTTACCCTTTCCGCGCCGGAATAAGCGAGACTGATCTCAAGGTGATGTCGAAATATCCTGTCGACCGTGTCTCATTCCCCTATATATCGAAGGCACGCGACCAGCGGTTCAATATTTTCAAGGTGCATTTCCCGGGTGGAAAGATTCTCAACATCATCATGGTGCACCTTTATTCTTATGATCTTTCGGTAGAGGAGAGGCAGGTTGTGACCGAGATTAATTCAGTCGGCACCGCCAAGTCGAGTGTCAATGAACTGAAGGGTACAATCCGTTCAAAACTCGGCAACGCTTTCCATCAGCGTGCCTCCAACGCTGAGGAACTTCGCGCCGCCATCAACACCCTCCGCAAATCCACTCCACTTATAGTGTGTGGCGACTTCAATGATGTTCCCGCCTCATGGGCCTACAACATCATAAAGGGTGAGGATATGCGCGACGCATACACGGAGACCAACTTCGGCCCTACATGGACATACAACCTGCACATGTTCTATTTCCATATCGACCAGATGCTCTACCGCGGCCCGATAAAGGCCCTGAGTCTTAAGGTTGGTAAGATAGATACGTCAGACCATTACCCCCTGATCGGGGAGTTCGCCTTTACCGACAACTGACCGCATACAGCAGGCAACCTCCCCAAGACTGAATCATTATGAAACAATACCAAACCAATATAAATGAAAAAAATTCTTAATATGGCCGTAGCCACACTTGTGGCCGCCGCCTCAACAACCGGAATCATGGCAGACACTCACGCCAACCCGTTTCTGACCCCATACCCCGACAAGTATGGCATCCCTCCCTTCGAGCAGATCACGACAGCCGACTTCATCCCCGCGATCAAGGCCGGCATCGAGGAGCAGAAACAGAACATCTTCGCAATCACCGCCAACCGCGCAGTGCCCGACTTTGACAACACTATCCTTCCCCTCGAGAACCTCTCGCCGATTCTCGACCGTGTCGCCAATGTCTTCTATCACTACGACAGCGCGATGTCTACCGACGAATTCGCCGCCATGGCCGAGGAGGCAATCCCCCTCCTCAACGAGGCCTCCAATCAGGTAAACCTCGACGAGCGACTTTTCGACCGCATCAAGCAGGTCTACGACAACCGTGACCGTCTCGGCCTGAACAAGGTGCAGAAACGTATGGTGGAGAAATATTACCGTGAGTTCGCTGAGCAGGGTGCCGCCCTCCCCGCCGACAAGAAAGCGGAGCTGATAAAGGTGAACGACGAGCTCTCGAAGCTCTTCATCCAGTTCAACAAGAATCTCCTTAACGCCACAAACTCATTCTATGTGACAGTCTACGATCCGGAGGATCTTGCCGGACTCCCCGAGTCTTCGATCGCTCAGGCCGCGGAGGAGGCTAAATCACGCGGACTCGACGGTCTCTGGGCCTTCACACTCCACGGGCCGAGTCGTCTCCCCGTGCTCCAGTATGCCGACAACCGAGGTCTCCGCGAGGCTATCTATAAGGGGTATACGAGCCTTGCCTCCTATGGCGCCAACAACAACTATCCCGTTATTGAGAAGATTGTGAAACTCCGTGCGGAGAAAGCCAAGATCATGGGCTTTGATAATTTCGCACAGATGATGACATCTCGCGTTATGGCCAAGACCCCCGAGGCTGCCACCCAGCTGCTCCTGCAGGTGTTTGAGCCGGCAGTTGCACGCAGCCATGAGGAGGTTGCCGACATGCAGGCTTATGTCGATGCCCACGGCGGTAACTTCAAGATTGCTCCCTGGGATTATTATTACTATGCCGACAAGGTAAAGAAACAGAAGTTTGACCTTGACGAAAACGAAGTGCGTGAATACTTCGCAGTCGACAACGTCATCAAGGGTCTCTTCTCAGCTGCCGAACGCCTCTACGGCATAAAGATGGTTGAGATGCCCGATGCTCCCAAATATATGGAGGAAGTGAAGGTCTATGACGTGCAGGATGCTAAGACCGGTGAACACGTGGCAGTCTTCATGACCGACTGGTTCCCGCGCGCATCAAAGCGTCAGGGTGCATGGATGGAGCAGATGCAGAGCTGCGGCCTTTATGAGGATGGTCCCCGCCGTCCGATCGTCTACAACGTAGGCAACTTCACACGTCCTGCTGGCGACACCCCCGCGCTCCTCACCATCGACGAGGTGGAGACAACATTCCACGAGTTCGGTCATGCCCTCCAGTCGATTCTTTCACAGGCACCCTACCGTTCGCTGGCAGGCACTAACGTTGACCGCGACTATGTCGAGATGAGCTCGCAGCTCAACGAGCACTTTGCCTTCTCACCCGAGCTTCTCAAGACATATGCCTTCAACTACAAGACCGGTGAGGTGATTCCCGATGAACTTATCGAGAAACTC
Source organism: uncultured Sangeribacter sp. (assembly GCA_964566015.1). Lineage (GTDB taxonomy): Bacteria > Bacteroidota > Bacteroidia > Bacteroidales > Muribaculaceae > Lepagella. The sequence continues at coordinate 7,892 of CAZMHE010000062.1, forward strand.
AACGCCTCCTCCAAGTTCAACCAGGGATTTGTTGTGACTGAGCTTGCAGGCGCCGCTCTCCTCGACCTCGCGTGGGGTCAGACCGACGGCAACGGTGTAGACGTACCCGGTTTCGAGGCCAAGACAGCCAAAGAGCTCGGTATGCCCGAGGAGATCACCTTCCGTTACCGTTCACCCTACTTCAAGCACATCTTCGGTGATGACGGTTATGCCTCCGGCTACTACACCTATCTCTGGAGCCAGGTGCTCGAGGCGGATGCGTGGGAGCAGTTTGAGAAAGCCGGTATCTTTAACAAGAAGAATGCCGACAAATACAAGAAATATATCCTTGAGAGCGGCGACACAGAAGACCCGATGGTGCTCTTCGAGAAATTCCGCGGCCACAAGCCCGATTCACGTGCCCTCCTCCGTCTCCGTGGCTTTGAGTAAGAGTGAAGAGTGAAGAGTGAACAATGAAGAGTGAATAGTTAATAGTGAATAAACATATTGAATATATGCAGCGGGCGCTTCAGCTCGCCCGCTGCGGCGAAGGACGCACAGCCCCCAACCCTATGGTGGGGGCTGTTGTCGTCGCTGACGGACGCATCATCGGCGAAGGTTACCACCGCACTTACGGGGGGCCTCATGCCGAAGTCAATGCGATAGCATCGGTCTCTCCCGAAGACCGCCATCTGTTGAAGGAGTCAACAATCTATGTCACGCTTGAGCCTTGCTCCCATTACGGGAAGACACCCCCTTGCGCGAGGCTCATTATCGAGACCGGTATCCCGTGTGTAGTCGTCGGGGCGTCTGACCCGAATCCGCTTGTGGCGGGTAGGGGAGTGCGTATGCTTCGTGAAGCCGGGATTGAGGTGACCGAAGGAGTTCTCGAGAAAGAGTGCGTAGAACTCAACCGACGTTTCATGACCGCATTTTCCGGTAAACTCCCGTGGATTCTGCTGAAATGGGCGCAGAGTGCCGACGGTTACATGGCTGCTGTCGATGAGGAGGGTAATGGATTGCCTGTAAAGTTCTCCAATCCCCTTTCCTCAGTGTGGATGCACCGTCAGAGGGCACTCGTGGAATCGATCGCTGTCGGGAAGCATACGCTGGAGATTGACAAGCCGGGTCTTGATGTGAGATTGTGGGCAGGGAAATCACCACGGCGGTTTATCCCTGACCGTGCCGTGCCACTGCGTGACCAGCTTGAGCAACTCCGCTCGGAGGGGGTGACCTCCCTTATGGTTGAGGGTGGCCCGACGCTCCTCAACAGTTTCATAAAGGATGGCCTCTATGACGAGATAAGGGTCGAGACATCTCCGTTGGTGCTCGGATCCGGTTTGAAGGCACCGTCACTCCCGGAGGGGTTGCGGAGGGTCTCTGAGGAGGTATGCAGGGAGAATATCATAACTGTTTTCAGACGTTAAAAAGCTCTAAAAAATTATTAATTGTTAAAATGGGGGGCCTTTCTGCCTTTAATTTCCCAAAGAAATACTAATTTTGCAGATTGTAACAAGTGCACTCTTGAAGAAAAGGTGATACCGATTTGAAGAAAGGGTAATGCCGATTCTTCAGGGGAGCGGTACTAAACAACCACATCAGTAGTGAAAAAATCGCTTTTCCGCAAGTTCCCGTTGATCGTCCCGGGCCTTATTCTGGCTCTGGTCGCAGGATCGTCATGTAATAAGAAAGACAAGGATGAGGATGACGAGGATAAGATAGCGGTGACCGCCTCAACGGTTGCTGTCAAGTCGTTCAGCATCAAGGCCAATTCAAAGGTTCTTGCCAATCTCGACTCAGTCTTTTTCTCGATAGACCTCAACCGCGGTGTAATCTTCAACGCCGACTCCCTGCCGATCGGCACGGACGTGTCGAAGTTGGTGCCGGTCATTACCTTCATGACAACCATGAGCCGTGCCGAACTTGTCATCACGCAAGATGACGGGACAGAGAAGACAGTTAACTATCTCGAGAAATCGACCGACAGCATCGACTTCACAAGGCCGGTTATCCTGAATGTGGTGGCTCCCGACACGACCTCCAAATATTCCTACCGCATCTCGGTCAATATCCACACGCAGAAACCTGATTCCCTCATGTGGGATCGTATGGCCGTAGGTAAGCTCCCTGCGCGTCTGGCCACACCGAAGAGTCAGAAGACTGTTCTCTTCAACGAGATTCCCACATCGATCATCGAGGAATCAGACGGCACTTATACCCTCGCCACTGCATCCGACATGATGGAGGGTCTCTGGGAGAAGGAACAGGTGACGCTCCCTGCCGGTGCTGACATCTCGACACTCTCCGCCACAAAGGATGCTCTCTGGATGCTTGACGGCAACGGCACACTCAATACTTCAACCGACGGGAAATCCTGGACCGCCACTTCCGAGAAATGGGTGAGCATCGTCGGACCGTATCTTGATAGCGTGCTCGGACTGAAGGCATCTGCTGCCGGCGGTCTTGAACATTGCCATTATCCGGCCAATCCACTGATCACCGATTCACCTATGTCGGAAAAGTTCCCGCTATACGGACGCTCCGCACTCATGACCGTCACATCTAAATGGACTCCCCAGCCGACAGTGTTCTTCTTCGGAGGTCAGCTTGCTGACAATACACTCTCTTCGGCAACCTGGGCATTCGACGGCACCAACTGGACAGAGATCGGCAGCCAGAATCCCCCGGCCATCACGGGAGCGGCGGTGATTCCTTATGTCACCTACAGAAACCAGACTGATATTTTCCACCAGTTCGCTTATGATTCCTTCCTACTGATCGGTGGCGTCAAGGCCAACGGTGAATTTAATGATAAAGTATATATCTCGCATGACAACGGAGTGACCTGGAAAGAGGGTTCGGAGCTCATGACGCTTCCTGAATATTTCCCCCGACTCGAGGGAGCGGACGCCGTGGTGGCTTCATCGACCCTTTCGGCACCACTCTCGGCTTACTGGACAACACGGGCCTCACGTAAGCCGGGGCTCTGGCTCAAACCTGTCTACGAGATCAACGGCACTGACATATCATGGCACTGCCCATATATCTATATCGTCGGTGGCAACCTCCCCGGAGGGATGCTTTCCGATACTATCTGGCGCGGTGTGCTTGCCCGACTCGCCTTTACCCCAGTATTCTGATCTCTAAAACCCAATTAGTTGCGGATGAATAGACTCCACATCATCATAGCCCTGACTCTCTTAATGCTTTTCCCGTCAATGGCAAGAGCACAGGAAGACTATCGCTTTGATGCGGGTGGGGGAATCGGCATGACGGGTTATCTCGGGGATGCCAACACCACCAATCTCTGGAGCTCACCCTCATGGGATCTCGAGGTGCTTTTCCGCTATCTCGCCAATCCCCGCTGGGCTTTCAAGACCAACTTCTATGTCGGCGGTCTGAATGGCGACTCGGCGAAGATGACAAATGTCTTCCCTACCGACGAGACCTATCGTTTCTCCACCACTTTCTACGAGTTAGGGGAGATGGCGGAGTTCAATTTCTTCAGCTACGGCATGGGGGAGTCATACCGCAAATTGAAAAGGATTTCACCCTATATCACCGCCGGCCTCGGAGTCACTGCATGGAAAACCGACGGCAAGATGGGCGCCGCGCTCTCCATACCCTTAGGAGTCGGCGTTAAATATAAACCCTCCAGAAGGCTCAACCTCGGACTTGAGTTCCTCATGAAGAAGACATTCACCGATCGTCTCGACGGTGAGCAGCTCAAAGACCCTATGGGGATCAAGAGTTCATTCATGAAGAACACCGACTGGTATTCGACACTCACCTTCACCGTGAGCTATGAATTCAGCAAGCGTTGTGCTGTCTGCAACTATAAAGACTGACATTATGGACCAACTCAAGAAAAAAATTGACTCGCTCGACAAAGACCGGATCCCCGTACATGTCGCCATGATCATGGACGGCAATGGCCGCTGGGCCAAGAAGCAGGGTTTCCAACGCTCCGACGGACATGCCGAAGGGGTGACAACAGTCCATAATGTTACCCAGCTTTCCTCCGATTTAGGGGTGAAATATCTCACTCTCTACGCTTTCTCCACAGAGAACTGGAACCGTCCCCGTGAAGAGGTCGACACCCTCATGTATCTCATCGGATGGGCGATCGAGCGTGAGCTTCCGGAACTTCTCCGAAACAACGTCCGCATCCATCTCCTCGGCGACATAGCGCGTATCCCGGAAGAACCGCGACAGAAACTGTTTTATGCCCGCGACGCCACGGCTCATTGCACCGGTCTTCAGCTCAACATGTGCCTCAGCTATTCGGCCCGCTGGGAGATAACCGAAGCGGCGCGCATCCTCGCCCGTCTTGCCGCCGAAGGTAAGATTTCGCCCGATGACATCTCCGAAGAGCATTTCGCGGCCAACCTCACCACAGCCGGCATACCGGATCCGGATCTCCTGATTCGCACAGGCGGTGAAGAGAGGATCTCCAACTATCTTCTCTGGCAGATAGCCTACAGCGAACTTTATTTCACCCCCGTGCTCTGGCCCGATTTCACGAAAGAGGAATATGTCGATGCCATCATCGATTTCCAGCATCGTGAGAGACGCTTCGGCAAGACAAGTGAGCAAGTGCAGAACAACGAATAACAATCATCCCTCCTCCTGACATCATAATGAAGAATCTGCTGAAGATTTCATTGACATCCCTGATAATGGTAGCCTTCTCGGCTGCGCCCGCTTTAGCGCAGACGCCGGCGGTACCTAACGACACTGTCTATAACCCCGACATCATCTATTCACCGATTCCTCGCTCCTATGAGATCGCAGGGATCAATGTCGAGGGGATAAACCATGTCGATGATTACATCATCATAGCCAACTCCGGTCTGTCGGTCGGAGAAAGGGTAGATGTGCCCGGTGACGCCCTCACCAATGCCACGAAGCGTCTCTGGCGTCAGGGTCTTTATTCACGCGTCAACATCACCGCCGACAAGGTTCATGGCGACAAGGTGTGGCTCACAATACACCTTCGCCAGCAGCCGCGCATGTCGGAGATGACCTTCCAGGGCGTGAAGGGTGGCGAGAAGAAGGATATCACCGAACGTCTCGGTATGGTGCCGGGTCAGCAGATCACACCCAATATCGTGGCCCGCGCCACTCAGCTCATCAAGGACTATTACGGCGGCAAGGGTTTCAAGAATGCCGATGTGCATATCCGTCAGATACCCGATCTCTCCAAGGAGAATCAGGTGATCCTTGAAGTCAACGTTGACCGCAGCAACAAGGTGAAGGTCCACAAGATCTATATCTCCGGCAACGACGTGCTTTCCGACCGCAAGGTGAAGAACGCCATGAAGAAGACCAACGAGAACGGCGATATCCTCAACCTCTTCAAGCAGAAGAAATTCGTCGACTCCGACTATAAGGACGACAAGGCACGTATCATCAGCAAATATAACGAGCTCGGCTACCGCGACGCGCGAATCGTCAGCGACAGCGTGGTGAAATATGAAGACAACCGTGTCGACGTCTATATCGATGTCGATGAGGGTAAGAAATATTATATCAGCGACATCAACTGGGTGGGTAACACCGTCTATCCGACCGAGACACTCAACCGTGTGCTCGGAATATACCCGGGGGAGGTCTACAACCAGAAACTTCTCGAAAAGCGCACGAAGGATGATGACGACGCCGTCAGCAACCTCTATCTCGACAACGGTTACCTCTTCTTCACGCTCGTGCCGATCGAGGAAAATGTCTCCGGCGACAGCGTGGCTCTTCAGATGCGTGTCATCGAGGGTCCTCAGGCGAAGATCAACCGAGTCGTGATCAACGGCAACGACCAGTTGTTTGAGAAGGTCATCCGCCGTGAGCTCCGTGTGCGTCCCGGCGACCTCTTCTCCAAGAGCGATCTGATGCGTTCGGCCCGTGAGATTGCC
>CAZMHE010000063.1:0-1416 GCA_964566015.1 uncultured Sangeribacter sp.
GCAATCACAAAAATGGTAAAAAAAATACAGCCCGGTCATTCCGGCCGCGTAGCGACGAGCGGAGCCGCGACAATGCCGTCGCAATCTGATTCTCCACCGTCTTTACCGACACCCCGAGTTCTTCCGAGATTTCGCGGGCCGTGAGGCCGTCGCGCTTGTTGAGCAGGAATACCCGCCGCGTCTTTTCAGGCAATCTGCCGATCGCTTCCCAGAGACGCGCGTCGCGCTCTGATGTGTCTATCTCCTCTTCCGGAATCTCAACCGCTTCGTCATCCGGCGCAAGGCTCTCCCTCTCCGGGAAACCCCTGCGCATTGCGTTGAGTGCTTTGTTATGGCAGACACGGTAGAGATAACCCTTGGGATTGGCGATCTCCATCCCCTCCGACAGTTTCTCCCAGAGCGAGGTCATCGACTCCTGCACGACATCGCGTGCAAGATCGCTATCCCCCGTGATGCGCAACGCATACATCGAGAGGGGTAGCCAGAACCTGTCGTAGATATTCCGGAAATTACTCTGGTCTGCCATAAAACCTGTTTGATGGCGCAAAATTAGCGATTTTCAGCTAATTTTTCCTAATTTTGTGCCATGAGGGAAACACTCCAGAAACTGCGCAAAGCCTTGCGCCCTGTCTACGGCGACCGAGAGACGGAGGCCATCATCCGAATTATCTTCCACTATGTCAAGGGGTGGAACACGGTTGACATGCTGATTCACGAACCGGAACCGCTGTCGCCCTTCATCCGCAGCGAGATCGACGCTATCCTCGGGCGGCTTCTGCGACATGAGCCTATACAGTATATCACCGGGGAGGCCCGGTTCCACGGCCTCGAACTGACGGTGACCCCCGACGTGCTGATTCCCCGTCCGGAGACGGCCGAACTTGTCGACCTGATCGCCGACAATGCCGGCGACCGCGAGGATCTGCGTGTGCTCGACATCGCCACCGGCTCAGGGTGCATCGCCATTGCTCTTGCGCTGACACTCCGGTTTCCGACGGTCACCGCCCTCGACATCTCCTCCCCCGCCATAGCCGTGGCTAAGAAAAACTCCGACCGGTATAAAGCTCCTGTAAAGTTTGTCGAGGCTGACATATTCACCTATACTCCCCCCGCTGCCTCCCTTGATATAATCGTTAGCAATCCGCCCTACATCGCCATGTCCGAGAAGAAGGATATGGAAAGCAACGTCACCGACTATGAGCCGGCGTCGGCACTCTTCGTTCCCGACGATGATCCGCTCCTCTTCTACCGGCGGATAACGGAGATAGCCTCCCGGGCACTCGTATCGGGGGGCTCACTATGGTTTGAAATCAACCCCCTCTATGCCGACGGAGTTGCCGACCTGCTGCGTGCGAACGGATTCAACGACGTCTCGATCCTTCTCGACAGCTACGGCAAACGCCGCTTCTGCCATGC
>CAZMHE010000063.1:1516-2851 GCA_964566015.1 uncultured Sangeribacter sp.
CGGATGGCCGACCTCTGCGCCCGCTCCGAGCAGTGCGAGGGTGACATACGTCAGAAACTCTACCGCTACGGCCTCTCCTCCTCCGAGGTCGACAGCGTTGTGCGTCGCCTCATCGATGAGCGGTTTATCGACAACGCCCGCTTCGCCCGCGCCTATGCCCGCGACAAATGCCGTTTCTCGGCATGGGGACGCGCAAAGATCCGCATGGGGTTAATCGCCAAACGGATCCCCTCGCGCGACATAACGGAAGCCCTCGCCGAGATTCCGGAGGAAGACTATCTCGATGCCCTGCGGCGCACAGCCTCCGCCAAAGCCCGCTCACTGCGACTCACAGGCCCCGACTCGCGTGAAGACCGTGTGCGCCTCTACCGCCATATCCTCTCGCGTGGATTCGAATCAGAACTTGCCTCGCGGGCTGTCCGCGAAGCCATAGCCGCCGAGAATGAAACCTACTGATCTGCGCCAGTGGGGACGGGATGCCGTCAACTTCCTCTTTCCTCCGACCTGCCATATCTGCGACTCACCCCTCGCGCCGCATGAACGCTTCGTCTGCACCCGTTGCCTCGGCGAGTTGCCGAGGACAGGGTATCATCGGCGTCCCCTCAACCCTATGGAGGAGCGTTTCGCCGGCATTTTCCCATTCGAACGGGCCACCGGTCATTTCTTTTATACACGCGATTCAGCACTGTCGCGGCTCATTCAGGATATGAAATACCGTGGATTCCCGGGAATCGGGCGTATGCTCGGTTATCTTGCCGGAAGTGAACTCTTTGCCACGGGATTCTTCGCGGGTGTCGATACCGTCGTGCCGGTGCCGATGCATATCATGAAGAGGATGAGACGTGGCTACAATCAGGCAGAGTATATAGCCCGGGGAGTGAGCGAAGCGATCGGAGTGCCTGTGATACCGGCCCTGAGAGCCGTGAAGGGGCATCGCACACAGACCCGTCTCACACTTGAGGAGAGGCGCGCTAACCTCTCAGGAATCTTCCGTCCTACGCCCGAAGTGGCGGGAAGACACATACTTCTCGTCGACGACATCTGCACGACGGGCTCGACACTGACTGCCGCCGCCGAAGCCCTCTGGAAGGGGAATCCCTCCAACCTCACCCTGCTTACAATCGGCGTAACCTTCTGACAACAGTTAGAGGGAGGCGTGGCGGGACGAGACAGGAACGAGTCAGTAAATCACCGCAAAATTTGCCCGCCCTATATTTTTATAGTAATTTTGGAAGCTCAAGTCTCGCAAAGCTACATCTGAAACGACATGAAGACATCAATCATCACCATCATTCTTCTGATCATCTCCAACGTATTCATGACCTTGGCCTGGTA
>CAZMHE010000063.1:2951-13581 GCA_964566015.1 uncultured Sangeribacter sp.
TCATCACCATCATTCTTCTGATCATCTCCAACGTATTCATGACCTTGGCCTGGTACGGTCATCTCAAGCTACAGTCGGCCGGCATATCGAAAAACTGGCCCTTGTTCGTAGTGATCCTCTTCTCGTGGGGGATTGCACTTCTCGAGTATTGCTTCATGATACCGGCCAACCGGATCGGTTATCAGGAGAACGGCGGTCCCTTCTCGCTGTTTCAGTTGAAAGTGATCCAGGAAGCCATCACACTGACGGTCTTCACCGTTATAGCCATGTTCCTCTTCTCCGGAGAGAAGATCCATTGGAACCACATCGCCGCCTTCATCTGCCTGATCGCCGCCGTCTGCCTCGTCTTCCTCCCCACCGACCGCTGATCATACACAAGAAAACGGCGCGAGGGCGCGCCTACTCCCTGTGGACATCGCAACTATAAGAACATGGCGTGCCATGTCGGCAACGCCGAATCGTCGTGATTAGGCGTAGAGGTAAGCCTCGCACCTACGGGGATCTTACTAACATACATCTATTTAAATTGTCAACGACGGGAGATCAATATCCGGGATAACTGAGTCTACTATCTTGTCCTTAATTAGAAAACCCATATATAGGGGGATTGTAAGCACTTCTCCAACTCTTCCCACATTGTATTGACCTAACTTGATAGCATTATTGACATGATAGACATGCTTATTCTTAAGCACCGTACTCATGCTCTTAGCCTTTCCTGTCTTAGACTTTACTTCAACAAGGACACAATCTCCGTTATATCTTAGCAGAAAGTCTATTTCAAGGCCGCTATCTTTATGAAAGTAGTAAAGTCGCTGGCCCGATTTACATAAGAAATCTGCCATTAGATTCTCAAAAATGGCACCTTTATATCCAAGTAAATTACCTTTTAGAATATCCGCTTGAGTGCCGTAATCAAGCATTCCCATAAGAATACCTATATCTGTCGTATAAACCTTGAAGCAATCTTTTATGGCATTACCACTTAATGGCAACTCTGTAATAGTTGTATTATAACATCTTGAAACGATTCCCGCATCTTCCATCCATTGGAGACTCCCCTCATATTGAGAAGCCCTACCCCCTTTCCTTACAACTGAATATTGGAACTTCTTATTCTCCTTTGCAAGTTGTTTTGGGATCGACTCAAAACACTCCCTTATATGAGGCTTATCGGAATCCTCTGCGTATTTTATCATATCCTCCTCATACTCTGCAATAAGAGCTCGTTGCCTTTGATAAATTAAATCAATATTCTTAGTCTCAAGATAACAATTAACAACTTCCGGGAGGCCCCCAACAATGACATATCTATATAATAAATCCATCAGTGCCCGATGGATACCCTCAGGGACAGCACATTCTTTCTCAAAACATGTTCTGACAGTATCGATCACATTAGTCCCAACTCCGTTTGCCCATAAAAATTCCTCAAAGTCCAAGGGATACATCTCCACAACTGACTCATAACCTACCGGAACAGAATCCGTTATGTCATGCTCCTGATTTTCTTTCTTACGCCTGCCATAACCCTTTACTCCTAAAAGAGAGCCTGTTGCGATAACATCAAAGCGACCATCAAGTTTAAACGACTTGAGGGCAGTTCTGGCTTCCCTGCACTCCTGAATCTCATCTAATATTATGCAGGTTTTCCCACTTTCGAAACGAGCACCGGGAATAAGTGCTGATAGAGAAAGGATAATAGTGTCTACGTCAAGATTTCCAGTAAATGCATTTTTCTTATCTGGCTCAAGAATAAAATTCATATAAACAACATTGGTATAATTCGCTTTTGCGAATTTCTTTACAATAAAAGTTTTTCCACATTGACGTACACCTTTTATTACCAATGGTTTCCTTTCTACAGACAGCTTCCACTCTGACAGAAACGTCTCAATCTTTCTCCTAAGCATGGTTCATTTAGTTTTCTTCGGTAATGCAAATTTACACTTTTTCGAGCGAATAATCAAGAGCCATCACACTTTTTCAAGGGAATATTCATAGACTCAATACACTTTTCCCAACGAATAATCAAGAATCATCACACACTAACTGGGAGGTACCGCGCCCTCGCGGTACACTTTCGTCTATACTGGACGGCGCGAGGGCGCGCCTACTCCCTGGATACCCCTTCGCTGCGCCATGTCGGCGGACGGCGAGGATTGGTCTAAATGTCGGATTAGATGGTCAGTTTCACCCCCCCCCGACGCTGAAAATTTCATAATCAGGTTATTATTAGATATTTTTGCACACAAATTTGCCATGCATCATTGCACGCCAATTTTTCACATCTGTAACTACCTGACATCATCCACTTATGAAAAAGTTGATCTCGTTGGCTTGCCTCCTCTGGCTCTGCTGCCTGTCGGCAGCGGCCCAGACGCTCGTCACACGAAACTTCGAACCTCGTCCCACCGACCCGACAGCCACCCTCCACGGCTCGGAGGTGAAAGACAAGAACGGCAAGACAACGGCTCTCGTGAAGATCCGCACCCCCTTCCCCGCCACCGATCTCGGTTTTGACTCACCCCTCTACGGCGTCACTCAGGTCACTCAGCATAGCCCGGGCGAAGTATGGGTCTACCTCCCGGAGCGCACGCAGCGCCTCACGATCATCCACCCCGTCTACGGCTCCGCCACCCAGCAATTCATCTACGACAGCGGCTCCTATCTGAAGTCAGGTCAGACCTATTCGCTCGACCTCAACGCCGAAGGGAAGCAGGTGAGCCTCGTGGCCTCCTCACCAGAGGCGGTCATCACCCTCGACGATGTGGAGCAGGGGCGAAGCCCGGTCAACACCTATATCCCCTATGGCGCACATAACGTGACCGCCCGCAACGGCTCCCTCTTCTATGAAGGAACAATCCTCGTCACCAAAGACGGTCCCGACACCTTCGACCTCCCCCTCACCGACGAGAACCTCCTCTTCGGCGACGTCACGATCGAGACACCGGAGGGTGTCGAGATCTGGTTCCGCAACCGCCGCGAAGGCGTCGGCGAATTCACCACCCGCCTCCGCGAGGGTCAGTATTCCGTAGAGACCCGCAAGCGCGACCACACCCCGGCCCTGAGCACCTTCACCGTCAAGGCCGGTCAGTCGCAGACCGTACACCCCGACCTCCCCACACCGCACAAAGGATTCCTCGACCTTACTACCGTACCTGAGAACGGCGTGACTATCCTCAGTGGCGACACTGTCTTCACGGCTGAACGCGCCGTGCAGGTACCTGTCGGCACCTACGAGCTGACCTTCACCCGCAAGGGATGGAATCCGCAGACAAGGATCTTCCGCGTAAACCGTGGCGAGACCACCTCCGACACCGTCGTGCTGCGCCGCAAGCAATACGTCCGCAAGAACGGACTCCAGGCCGGTGTCGGCTTCGTGCCCCTCTCCACCTCCGGACTCTCTTTCCACCTCGGCGGCGTCATCGCCAATGTCGAGATCGAGGCGCAGTACACCCTCGGACTCAGCCGATCAAAAGAGGTGCAATGGTTCTCCGACGAGGATCAGATCCTGAGCAACATCGTCGACTACCGATGTGACGAATTCGGCGTCACCCTCGGCTACCGCCTCAGCTTTGCCGAGCGCTTCGGTCTGACACCACGTGTCGGCTACTCCATGCAGTATCTGTCAGCCAAAGACAAACAACCCGGCAACGGCTTCAACGTCGGATTGGCCACCGTAGGCGTCAAGGCACTCTTCAAGCCCTTCCAGCACTTCGGAATCTATGTGACCCCCTCCTACGGACGCCCCCTGAGCAATAAGGAAGACGATCATGGGAAGCTGACCTTCGATCTCGCCGGCATCAAGCGCGGCGGTATGCGTCTCGACATCGGCATAGAATTCGACCTCTGAAAAAACTCTCAAACAATCCTCAGATCAACTGAGGAATCTCTCAAACAATCCTTCACCACCAACTGACAACCTCTCGAACAATCCTCCAAACAACCGGCTGAATATGAAATTCCCCAAACATACCCTCCTCCTGATGCTCGGCGCGTCGGCACTGGTCTCGACCCTGACCACCTCCTGCGGCGACAACATCGCCGAAGGCTTCTACCCCGCCGAAAACGTCGTTCGCAAAATTGAACTCTTTGACGCCTCCGACGAACCTCTTCCATCAATTGTCAACCTGGCCTCTGCTAACGGTGCTTTTACAGTCACTGTTAAAACCACCACACGGTGGAGTGCTGAAATAACTAATTGTGACGGTCAATGGTGCTCCATTGAGAATCCTACCGGTGTCGGAGAGGATGAATTCGTTATCCAACCCCATGACAACCCTTCGGACGAACGTGAGTGCAATCTGGTAGTCAGCGTTGTAGACAAAGAGGGGAACCCTCTCGAGTTCGAATCTGTAATGGTGTCTATCAGGCAAGATAAACGAGAGATTGATATCAATCCTAAATCAGTATCATCAATAAGCAATCTTGAGTCTAAAATCTCTTTTACTGTTAAATCTAATCTTGACTGGATCCTGTCAAGTTCAAACTGGGGCAAGGACACCAAGGGTAACTCCTTTATATCCGTATCTGACGCATCCACAATGCAAGAAAGAGAGAATGGCGACTGGGAAGGTAATGGAGAATTAACATTCACCCTTAATGTAAGCCGAAATTTACAGGGTATCGATCGATTGGCACGAATAACTATTTCATCCCCGACAAATGCTTTCATCCCAATCAATGTGGATATTACCCAGAAAGCAGCTGACAAGACCTTTTCCGTGTACGGAGATACAGAGGCATCTGCTGATGAAAGCACGCTCAGTTGGGAAGTACTCTCTCCATTAGACGGCTGGAAGGTTACCGTTACGTCGCAAGATAATTGGCTGAAATTGGATAAAGATTATTATGCCGACGAAGGGAGTGACGAATTAGTGATAGTAAAAGCCAAAGCTGACGCCAATAACGGTGCTATTGCTCGCGGTGCGACCCTGAGATTCCGCACTACAGGAGATAGCCCGGAAGAGCGTGTAATCACTGTCACTCAGGCCGGCAAAGAAGACCCCAAACCGACCTTCAGCCATCTTTGGGTTGATGATGACTGGAGGGACACATATCTTATATTTAACTGTTATTATCGGACAAACGGTGCCGATGTTATTGAAACGGGTGTTGACATTCGCCCCGCAGCTTCTACAGATAATGATTGGACAGAATATAAATCCGAATATACTGAAGAGAATACTGAATTTGGTGGTAAGATAAAATGTAAAATCGATGGCCTTCGCGGCAACACGAAATATATACTGCGACCCTGGGCAAGGTTAAAAGACAAAGCTGATAAGTATGTGTCTCCAGTAGACTTTCCGGTTACAACACCCTTCGCTTGGCCCAATCCCGAAGACAATAACACACCCGAAACAAAATAACCGCAGAAAATCAAAAGTTTGTTTTTCATAACTGAAAATCTGACTGTACGAAATATGAGGCCAAAGAATCTACTCCTCACTCTCATAACAACACTTGTCATAGCCTTTACTATCCTTGCGGAGAATCCAAAGGTAGTAGCCTCTCCTTCACTCCAAGCCGAAGGACAGGTCTACACACCTCCATATTTCAACTCCCTGACAACATCTACTGAATTCGGTGATTTTAAAAGCGTCCGTTCTAATTTGAGCGAGTGGTTTATGACAGAGGAAGGGGAATGTAAACTTTCTGGACTTGGGGCAATGGATGCCTGGCTGATTTCACCGACCATAAAACTTGAATCAGGAAGGTATTACACCGTTAGCCTCGAGGTAAAAGCTGAAACCACCGGCTTCAATGGTAGTATTGAAGTCAAGTACGGTACTACGAGGGATGAGAGTAATATGGATAAAGAGTGTATTACCCCCTTTGAAGTCACCAATCAGGAATTTCAAACTATAAGGGGGGATATTTTTATTACATCTGAGACAGGCCAATTCTATTTCGGCATACACGGATTATCCGAGAGTGGCAACTCATTCCTGATTATCCGGAATTTCTTTATTAATCAGGTAGATTATACTGATTATATTAACACCGGATTCGAAGAGGGTGAATCATTCTCAAATGAATTCGCCGGGTGGACATTCATCGATGTTGACAAATCCCCTGCCGGACAATTCATTAGTTTCGATTTACCCAATATAACACCAGGAATAACACCCACATCTTTCTTTGTCTTCGATACGAGTTACGATAACTTTAGTTCCACTTTCGACGCTCGCAGCGGAGATAAATTTCTCGCATCAATCTATCGTTATGACAAGGATGCAATTGACGATTGGGCAATCTCTCCGTTATTATCCAGCATTCCGCAGACAATCTCTTTTTGGGCAAGAAGTTATTATGCGGAGTCTCCTGAAAGCATTGAGATGTACTATAGCCTTGGAGATAAGAAAATTAGCAATTTCACTCAGGTTGGAGAAAGAATCAGTAACGTTCCTTCAGAATGGACAAAATATGAATTTGATGTCCCGGTTGGTGTAAAATATTTCGCAATCAGAAGTTGTGGAAGCAATTCATTCATGCTCATGCTTGATGATTTTAAGAGCAGAAAAATCGAGACGAATGTTTTAGAACCCCCTTTTACTCATCCCTTAGATACAACTGGAGACTTTACAATCATTGACGCAAATAGTGATAACATCTATTGGAATTTTTATGATGGGGAGGGAGCATATATTTTTAGAAATGAGTATATGGCAATGGATGACTGGATAATCTCACCGGCATTCAGACTTGAGTCATCGAAAACATATCGATTCTCTTGTAAAGCTTGCGGCAATAGTTATACATCACCTGAAAAACTTGAAATTAAGTACGGCAACTTTCCTTCCGTTTCCGGAATGAGGTTTCCCCTTGTTGCAGAGACAGAAATAATAGGAGAGAATCGCGAGGAAAATTATGTTGAACTTGAAGGATACATCACTCCGGAAGAAGAAGATGTTTTCTACATTGGAATTCATGGCATCTGGGATCCTGATCAGGCAACTCTATTCGTCAAGGATTTCAGTCTAATGGAATATCACGATCTCGATGTTCCTCGTCCTGTCACAGATCTGGAGGGTGTCTTTAGCAAGGATAATCTTGAAGGCTACGTCTCATTCTCCTTACCCGACACCTTGATGAATGGAGTCCCGGCTGTCGGAGAAGTCTCATATAGTATTTTTTGCAAAGAATCTGATGGTGAAGAATTACCTACAATTTCCGGTACTGCATCATATGGCTCGGTGGTGGAAGTTCCCATATCTGTTACGGTTAAGGGAGCATATAGATTTGAGGTAACTTTAACGAATGAAGTTGGCGAAAGTACATCACAGAAGATTTCTGTTTATATCGGAGACCCCGGGTTGCCTACTCTCAAAGGTTGTGTGGTGGATGATGACAGATGGAATGGCGATTGGTCTGAGGATCCCTCAGATAACAATGCCGTTTACGGAATCTATGGTGTGAGCGACCGTGACACTGAACTGATTTTTGAAGGGCCAAACGCTAATTTCGGAGGAATACGTATAGATGGCTTTTATTATACTTTTGGGTATAATCAAGACGGTGAAGAAGAATTTATCAAAAACACGGTATACGATTTGAGTAACGGAGCACAGATAACAGATGCAACGGTTAGTAGCGAAACTATCTTTTTTGGCGGTCTAACACTTGACCCTACCACTGGGAAAGTATATGGGATAAGAATTAATCCTGAGACAAATAGTTATCTGCTATCCGAAGTGAATATCAACAAAGACGCATCTGTTGTCGTCACAACTATTGCGGACCTTGAGGGATGTTGGACATCCCTTGCATGTGATGCACAGGGGCAACTTTACGGCATCAGCTATAAAGTGGATATACAGGATGATGACCTAAACATTTCAAATTCTTATCTCCAAAAGATTGATAAGGAAACCGGAGCAACCACTCTGATCGGAGACACAGGCAAGGCCACTCAATTCAGTTCGTCAGCCGTAATCGACCATGAGAGCGGCAGAATGTTCTGGAACCTTTACACCCCCGATAAGAAAGGATACTTGTGTGAAATAAAATTAGAGACAGGTGAAGCCGTCAATCTCTTCCGCTACACTCATAACAATCATATTATGGGTATGTATGTCGATACCCCTCTTCCTCAACTTGACGCTGTTAAACTTGATAGAATTAACCGCTACCTCTATATTTCGAAAGCTTCCGAAGAATCAAAGGTCTATTGGACTGATGGCGAGGGCGTGCCTGATAAAGAATGGGGTAACGATGGAGATTTCTACACAGGTCCATATCATGATATTACGTCTACATTCTTACGTATGAAGGGCGATCAGACAATCCGGGTGATGGCTAAGGCACCCGGTATGGCTGATTCCGAGATTGAGACTGTCCGGTTCTCCGAAGATAGTATTTTAGTTACTCCTCCTACAATATCTTTTGACAACGATATTCTCACAGCTGAATGTGACAGCGACAGGTATTGCGTATTCGCGGCCATACATGGTATATCTTTCAGTGGAACCCCAACGAATCCGGCCAACTGGAAACTCGATACAAAATATGCTGTATTCCCACCCGACTCCACAGCGGTTTATGACCTGAAAGTTGATACGGAGGGCCTTTGGAAAGATGATAATACATATATATCCTTGCAGAACATGCAGTATCATACGGTAGATGATGGTAGACTACCGGTGCATGTGCTCACATTCCGCAACCGCCCCGGCCAAACCCTCGACCTATCCTCAATCAATCCTATCACACTCCAAGACCTTACCGATGATGTGACGGCGAATGTCCTTGAATACGGTAAAGCGCCTGTTCCAAAACTTGAAATACTAAATATCTCTATCAGAGACACCACCTCAAATTTACCGGAGAATAGCAAGATTATTCTCTCAACGACCAAGATGTCAACCGATGGAAGCGAAAGGGTGTTGGAGGAGAGAACCGATATATTTGACAAAGGATTCTCTTTACCCCTTGAAGAGTATAATTATAAGCTTCATGCAACGGCAGTAGCACCCAACTGTATCTCGTCAATTCCTTCAGATACAATTTACTTCACAGCAGCCGATCACAAACTCCCCAAACCGGAGTTAATATTTGATGGCATACACTTGTTTGCAAAATCAGACATGGCAGGAATTGAAACTATGATCTTTGATTCTGCGGGGAATGCTGTTGAGAATTTCGACCCATCCACAGGAATTAGTTATCCTCAGGGATTGAGACTTGGTTCATATTATGCATTATCTTCAGATTCTTCAAATAAATTCTTCGTCTCTGAGAGAAGTGAGGAAAAGGAGATTCATGCTATGTATGATGCCAACACCGAATCAACACGACACACTATCGTTCTTGATGGAAGAGAATCTCTCAAAATCCTTTTCTCTCTGGACAGCGTACCCAGCCCGGAAAGTTTGAGTGGTACCCTTGCTCTAATTGGCTCTATAACCGAGGAAAATATGGATTATCTTTCCGATAAGGGTACGTCTATACACAAGCTTGATCTTGAATCTTTAGAATGGCCAAACAGAATTTATTCAGGTAAAATCTCCGACTCCATACGAACCATTCGATTCGGATCGAATGTGGATAATTTAATTAATTTCCCAACAACTTCTTCTGTTAACGAAATCGAATGGAATTCTGTCAAATCTATCCCCATACCAAATTCGTATTTGGAATGTAATAACCATATTCTCCGCGTACCCTATGGCTACGAAGACAATTCAACGTATTCAGACCCATGGGGACATATCGTTAGAGGTCTCGACTCGAATAATCTCCAAATTGATACTCTCGCTCTAAATGATGCGAAGGCATTCTACAACTCTGAAGTGTTCAAGGCGAAGAAGGCGGTTTACGCACGTAAGTTTACGAAGGAGACTCCCTCTCCGTATACCGTCGGTGGTTGCGCCGGTTGGGAGACTATCATCCTTCCTTTCGATGTCGAGTCAGTGGTCAGCGATGAGAAGACTTTCCTTCCATTCGGTCAGGGTGATCAGATGACGCCTCACTTCTGGCTCTACGAAGCCACCGGGAATGGTTGGAAATTGACTGAGTCCATCAAGAAAGGTACACCCTACCTCATCTCATTCCCGCTCAACGAAGACTACCTCCCCGAGACAATGCACAATCGCGACGAGGACATCTTCTTCATCGGTAATAATGTCGACGTACTCGCTACGGCTACTTACGATATTACAACTGCTGCTCTCCCTGACGGTAAGTATTTCGAAGGGAATTTCATTCTCGACAGCGACAACTCGATATACGCTCTGAATGAGGTGGAGAAAGACGGCTATCCCGCCGGGTCATGCTTCTTCCGGGACGTTGCGGTTTATCCTTTCCGTGCCGGTATCAGTGGAGTGAGCGGTCAGAGGATGCCTGTCTTCGGTGACTGGGGTCAGTCCGGTTTGCAGGGTCTTCCCGATGCCCCGAAGGAGGGTATGACGGTCGATGCTGAAGGACAGCGGATTGTAGTGCGCAGTTTGGCCGACCGCTCAGTCGAAATCTTCGATCTGACCGGCGCACTCGTCGAGCGCCTCTCCGTCCGCGCCGGAGTACCCGCCTATTCCCACACCCTGTCCCCCGGCATCTACCTCGCCGCCGGCAGAAAGATACTCATCCGATGAAACTAAAGAAACCAATATGGATACACATAATTTGC
>CAZMHE010000064.1:0-13569 GCA_964566015.1 uncultured Sangeribacter sp.
TGCCCTCGGAGGTGTTCATGGCGCTGTAATTCTGCCCGGCCACAGCCTTGGGGATGATGGCGGTGGAGGAGGGCTGGAGGTCTATATCCAGAGTGAACACATAGTTGCCCGTAAAGACCATGTCGGGGATATGCGAGCCGGTCAGGTCGTAGTCGCCAAAGACCTGCCAGTCGGCCTCGTCGTAGGCGCCTTTGCTCGCCCAGTCGATGGCGCTGTAACGGTTCGCGGCCTTGCCCGGGCCGTTGTTGTAGTCGGCGCTGATGGTCAGGGTGGTGCGGCCGGTGAAGTAGTCGTCCGGATCCAGAATATAGTCGTCGTTGTAGATGGTAGCGTTGTCGGCGTTCTCGTTCTTCACCTTGACGCTGGCGATATCCGGGTTGGACATGACCGCGGACCAAGTCTCGCCCAGCGGCACATAGGACGTCCCGTCCGCTCCCTTGCGGCTCTTGTCCAGAAGCACGGAGTTCAGATCGTGCTCCATGGGATAGAGGGAGAAGCCGGAGGAATAGTGCAGGTGGGTGTTCTCCTTGTAGATGACCAGCCGCTCGTTGGCGCCCAGAATGATGAAGGGCGGCACGGTATCCAGCAGGGTGTAGCTGGCGTCGGGATCGTTCACAGGCAGGGTCACGCCGTAGTAGCCCAGCGTCTTCGCGTTGGTGCTGAAGTCCTTGCCGGTGCGGTCCTTAAAGCCCTGATAGTCGCTGCGCCAGGCGCGGGTAGTGCTGACATGGGAGCCGGGTTCCTTGTTGTCCGGGTAGTTATACTCCTGCGCCTCCATGTAGTCCACGACCAGCTCCAGCTTCTCGCGGGCGCCGATCTGGCTGGGCAGGTTGATCCGGGTGCTGACCAAGCTGGCCAGCTGGCCCAGGATCACGTTGCTGTTGGAGCGGGTGGAGTTGTTGCCCCAGCCCCAGACATAGCCCAGCATGCCGTCCAGCACCTTGTCGCCGTTGTAGTCGGTGCTCTGCTTGTAGTAGAGGCTGATGGTAAGCACATGGGTCTGGCCCAGAGCCATGTCGTAGACGCCCTCCAAGTACTGGAAGTCGTCGTTGTACTCCTCATACGCGCCCTTACGGGTGCGGACGGGCAGGTAGCTGGAAACCTGAGAGCCGTTACCAAGCTGATAGAAGTTGTTGTAGCCGAAGGTATAGCTCCGGGTCAGCTCACGGAGGCTGGAGTTGGCGTCCGCCACCGTCTGAAGGTCCTTAATGGTGCGGAAGCCGGAGTAGGTATAGGTGGCGTAGACCGCCACGATGGTCTCCTGCTCAGTGTGGAGGAAGGAATCTACTTCCTTATAGTTGCCATCCGCGTCTCTGTACGCCGTTTTCCCATCCTCGTTCATCTGCAGCACTCTGACCTTGATGGGTTTGTAATCCGCCTCGGCGGAGTGGCTGCGGTCGGAGAAGACCAGGGTGGGCACCAGGTAGTTGTTGTTGGCGCCGGTGCCGCTATTCACCTCCAGGCCCATTTCGCCGTACTGGTTGTAGCCCATGCCGTAGACCGAGTTGTCGTGGGTGAGCAGCAGGGCATGACGGTCACCCAGGGCGGCGGAGGCGACCTGGTAGAAGAATTCGTTGGTGCGGTAGTATTTCTCCGTGACGGTGGAGGTATAGCTTCTGGGATCCACGCTACGGGTGGTGTTGCTCTTGGCGTAGTCGGTGTTCTCGCTCTTCGCGGCGCGCACCGGAGTGGGGGCAGGGGTATTGGTCTTGGTGATATTGAGGCCGTTCTGGCCGTTCTGGTTACGGCCCCAGGTGAACACGGTGCCGTTGGAGCGGATGGCCAGGGCGGAGTAGCTCCCCGCCGCGATGGCGACGATATGACCCAGATATTCGGCGGGCACATTGGTGTCCCCGCTTGCGCGCTGGGTGTCGATGCCGCTGGCGGCCAGGCCGGCCAGCACCCGCTGGGGCTTGTTGGTGTAGCCAGAGGGGCTGTAAAGCTGCTCGCCCAACTGGTTATAGGTCCGGTCGCCCCAGGCCCAGACGTAGCCGTTGCTGTCCAGCGCCAGGACGAAGGTGGCGCTGGCGGCCAGGTCCACGATCACGGCCCGCTGGCCGTTGGGATAGGCGAACGGGATGTTTACAGGCTTGTTGTTGACCTCAGCGGTGGCGTTGGGACCCAGCTGGCCGCGGGTATTGCGGCCCCAGCCCCAGACATAGCCGTTGCGGTCCAGCGCCAGGATATAGTCCCCGCCGGAGTAGATGGAGACGATATCGTGGAGGGCGGTGGTGTGCTTCGCGGTGGCGGCATCCATGGTCGCGCCGCAGGTGGGACAGGTTCCGGTAAAGACGGACGCGTCCACGATCCGCTCGCACTTGTCGCAGATATAGCCCACGCTGCTCTGGGCGCCCTGGAGCACCTGGACGGGGTAGGCATTACGAGGCACGGTCTCGCCGTTACCCAGCTGACCGTAAACGCCTTCGCCCCACGTCCACACGGTCCCGTCGGGACGGAGGACAGCGGAGTTATAGTCACCGGCGATGACCTTGGGTACGGTCATACTGCCGTTGGTGCTGTGGTTGGTGTCCTTCACGTTGACCACGAACTGGTAGACATAGTGGTAGTGGATACCACTGGTGGAATTGGGGTAGTCATAGGTGAGGATCACGGTGGTGGTGCCGAACTTATCGGGGTACTTGGCGGTAAAGCGCAAGGTAGTCCCGCTATTGATCCGGGAACACTCCACCAGCGATTTATCAATGATATCTACCTTCAGGGTGGCGGAATCCACCGGGTGCTCGGCGGAGGACAGCGTGCTCACCTTGGTCTCGGGAACAAAAAGGTTGAAGCCGGTGTACTCCTTCAGGTAGAGGTCGCCAAGATTCAGCATGTAGGGGGTGTTCATATCCAGCACGATGCGGCTGGTATCGGTGGTGGCGTTGACCACCTTGGTATCGGTGAGCGTCGCCCAGTTGGCGTCCTTCGGCTTCTTCACCACCACGCTGTCCTCGCGCACGCCGGTACGCAGGGGCAGGTAGCTGGAGATAGCGCGGCCGTCGCCCAGGGTGCCGTTGACGCCGTAGCCCACAGAGTAGACGTAGCCGTCCTGACCCAGGACCACCGCGTGGGTCTGGTCCATAGCCACCTGGAAGGTGGTGGTGGCAAAGTTCTCGTACCAGGTGTTTTCCCGATACTGTTCGTTGGCGCTACCCAAGTTGTAAACGGGCGTGCCATCCTTATAGCTGTGCCATTCGGTGGTGGAACCGTTGCCCAACTGGCCGTTGGTGTTCTCACCCCATGCGTAGTAGGTGTTGGTGTAGGTGGCGTCCTTCCGGGCTCTGGTCTCAGTGGTCCCGTCGGTCTTCTTGACGGTCAGGGTGCCGTAGTCGGGGCTGGCGGAATACCACACGTGGGTCTCGCCGCAATACTCCGGCTCCTCCTCGCCCTCGCCCAGGGTAGCGTCCGGGTCCTTTCTGCAGACCACCGTGTGCTGCTCACCGGCGGGGGTCATGTTCTTCATGAGATAGTAGTCGCTGTCGCCAGCCCAGCTATACTGGTTGGCGGTAAGGGCGCTCATGGTCTTGCCGTTGGCGGAGATCTCCACCACATTCAGCAGGCCGTTGACGACCCTGGGAAGGGTAATATCCTCGCCGGTGGTGCCCAGGCCCAACTGACCCTTGTCGTTGGCGCCCCAGGTGAGCACCGTGCCGTTCCGGGCCAGCGCGGCGGTAAAGTCCTTGCCGGCGGAAATGCTGACGATATTCTGGATACCTTCCGCGCCGTCGGTCTGGGCGTTACCGCCCTCCACGTTCTTCACGGTATCCGCCACGCTGCGCTTCGTGCCGCCCATACGGCTGTCGCCCAACTGGCCGTGCTCGTCGTTACCCCAGCCCAGCACCGCGCCGTCGGTGCGGATGGAGAAGGCATGCTCCGCGCCGGCCGCCACATTGGCCACGTTGGTCATGTAGCCGCCGCCCTGATAGCCCAGCACCCGGATGGGCACGTAGGTCTGGGTATAGCTGTTGTTGCCCAACTGACCGCTGTCGTTACGGCCCCAAGCCAGCGTATAGCCGCCCTCCGCCAGAGCCACGGCGAAGGCGTCGCCCGCCTCTACCCGGATCACGCCCTGAAGGGTGGTGGTGCCGTCGGCGTTGGGATCGCCGTAGAGGGAGCTGACCTTGGTGGGCTGAGCGGTATAGCTCTCACGGCTGTTGATGCCCAACTGACCGTTGGTGTTGGAGCCCCAAGCATAGACCTCGCCATTTTCGGTAACGGCCATAGCGAAGGAGGCGCCCGCGGCAATATAAGTGATCACTTCATTCATGGGGATGTTCACCCGGGCGGGTGCGGAACGGATGGTCACGTTGCCGCCGGCGGAGCCGATGCCCAACTGACCGCTGGTGTTGTTGCCCCAAGCCCAGACAGTACCATCGTTCCGCAGAGCGATGGAGAAATCGTTGCCCGCGGCGATCATGGGCACCGCCTTGGCTCCGTCGTCCAGCACGGAGACCAGCACGGAGCCGTAGTAGGTGTCCTTGCCGTCCGCACTGGTGATCTGGAAGGTAACAGTGGCGCGGCCAAAGACCTCACCATCGGTGGGCTCGATGTTCCAGACGCCCTTCTCAGTCTTCCAAACCTTCACGATGTCCGGGTTGGAGGAGGTCATCATCACGTGGTCGCCGTAAGCGGGGGAGATCTCGATATCGCTGTAAAGGTTGTAGCCCTTGTAGTTGACCTGAAGCATCGCGCTGTTGGACCAGTCGGCCTCGTAGCGGTCGCCATGGTGCAGGACGACCTCTGCGGGCGGCTTCTGGTCGCTGATGTTGGCGTTATACTCCACGGGGTTCTGCTCGCCCTTGCGGTACAGATAGGACATCTGGATCTCCAAGCTCTTGTAGGACAGCGGGCCCACCTTCTCGGGGGCGTAGGCGCTGTTGGTGTTGAACTTACCCATCTGAGCGCGGCTGCCGTCGCCCCAAGCGTAGACGTAGCCCTCGTAGTTGATGGTCAGGGAGTGGTTATAGCCCGCGGCGATACCCTGGGCGCTGGCGAAGTAGCCCACGGGGATCTGGGTGTCCACATAACCGCTATTGTCGGAGGCCATGGCCTGGTAGGTGATCAGGTTCCCGTCGAAATCGAACAGGGACATGTTGTTGGTACCCTGGACCACACGGGTGTCGTCGCCCAGCGGCTTATCGCCGGTCTTGATCTTGGAGGCGTCGCGGGTGATGCCCAGCTTACCCGTGACGTTGGAGCCCCAGGTGTAGAGGTCGCCGTCCTCGGTGTCGATGAGGGAGAAGGTACCGCCGGCGGAGACGTGGGTGATCATCAGCTGGGTCCTGCCGCCGTGTTCGCTGGCCCACTGGTCAGCCAAATCCTGGATCGTCGTCTTTGTGGCGTTAAGGGAAGCCCGCTCGTTTTCGTCCGCGTCATTCCACCGGACGTTTATCGTATTCTGGAAGTAGTCCGCCATCAGGGTATAGATATTCTTGGGCACGTAGGTGTCCTTCTGGGCGTCGGTGCCGTCCACCGGGCGGGCGATGCTGCTGTACTTGACGGTCCCGGTGCTGTAGCCCAACTGATAGTTGTCGTTCTTGCCCCAAGACCAGACGGTGTTGGAGGAGTGGCTCTGCGCGCCGTTTTCGTCGACGGTGATGTCCATACGGAGGGCCAAAGCGTGGTTGCGGCCCATATCCAGCTCCACGATCTGATCCAGCGGCGCGCCGCCGTTGAAGTAGATGTTGTCGTCGGCCCGGTTCTGGTGCGGGTCGTTGTAAATGGTCTTACCGTCCTTGGTAAAGGTATCCGGCAAGGTGCCATATGCCGTATAGCCGCTGCTGGAGATCAGCACCTCGCTGGGCGTAAGCACGTGCTTGGCATTGCTGTTGCCCAGCAGGTAATTGGAGTTATCGCCCCAGGTCAGCACGGTACCGTCGCTGCGGAGGATGGCGGAGGTGCCGTGGTAGCCGGAATTGCCCGCCGCGCTCACCGAGATGGCGTTGTTCACGTAGAGGCCCTCGCCGGCGGCGCCGCCGTCCAGGACCTTCTGCGGCGTCAGGCTCCGGGTCTCGCCGTTCACCCGCTCGCCCGCCTGGCCCTGGTAGCTGTTGCCCCAAGCCAGCACGGTGCCGTTCTTCAAAACAGCCAGAGAGTGGTCATGTCCAGCGGCAATATCCACCACGCCGGTGAGGTAACGCTCGTCGGAGTCGTAGTTGGCGTAGTCCGCGTCGGTGTTGTAGTGACGCTTGCCCTCCGCGTCCAGGGTGTACCAGTAATCGCTCTCACCGGCCAGCACCCGGATGGGGTAGCCGAAGTAAGCGGTGCTGTTGTTGCCCAGTTGGCCGTAGAGGTTGCTGCCCCAAGCGTACACGTTGCCGTAAGCGTCCAGCGCCAGGGTGTGCTCGCCCGCGCCGTTGGTCTCCTTATAGCTGCGGTTCACCGCCAACTTGACGATGGCGGGGTTGTTGTAGGTACCGGTGCCCAACTGGCCCACGCCGCCGACGCCCGCCACCTGGGTGGGAGTGGCGATGTAGGGCGCGGTCACGTCCACCGTCTCCTCTTCTTCCTTCACGTCCACGCCGGCGATGGTCACGGTGCTGGCGGTGAAGACCCCAGTCTCCTTCAACTGGGTGGCCTTGGTCTTCGCCACGTTGACCATCTTCAGCTCACTGTCGTCATAGGGATTGACCGTAAAGGCGTGGGCGGTAAAGGCGGAGGCGGAGATGGCGTTGTCGGTGTAGACCTCAGTATTATAGTTCAAGGTCTGGATCTTGCTACCCACGAAAGCGTTGTCCCGGACGGCCAGATAGCCGCTGGACAGGGTCAGGTTGGTCACCACGCCGTCAGAGAACTGGTGACCGGTGTTGTTCGCGTCGTAGTCCACCATGGCGACGGGCAGGATCGGGTAGTTGGCCAGGTCCTGCCGCTCGTTGGCGGTGAAGATGTCGGGATAGTCCACCTCGGTGATCTGGGTGGGCAGCACGATCTCACGGGCCTTCTTGCCCGTGTCGCTCAGGCCGGTGATGACGGCTATTCTGGGATACTTCTGGATGGTAACGGGATCGCCGTTGGCGTCCTCGGTCGTCTCGGTGGTCAATGTCTTGATCGCCTTGTAGAAGGCCAGCTCGTTCTGGAGCGGCTCCACCGTCGCGCGGATGGCCAGCAGCTCGTTCCGGCGGACATCCACCGTATTGCGGGTATCCAGCAGCTTGTTGCCCGAGCCGCTGTCCGCCGGGGTGCTCAGCGCGTCAAAGGCCTGGTCGATGCCGGGCACGAAGATGGTCACCGCGTCCGCGCCCGTTCCCTCGGTGGTGTTGTAGCCGTGGATGGCCCGCTCCATGTCGTTGGTCGCGGTAAGCATGGCGTCCAGGGCCTCCAACGCCGTCTGGGCATTTTGATAATTCTCCAGAACGGTCGCCTGCTTGACGGGCTCGCCGTTGTTGTCCACACTCACCAGGTGGATCAAATACTGGAACTGCTGGCGCAGAGTGCCGTTATCCTTCTTGCTGACCTGGGTGGTGTTGTCCCCGTTGAAGGCGCCGGTGGCGGACTTCATCGCCGCCAGGGCGGCGTTGGGCGCGGACAGACTGCTCGTCAGCGCGGACAGAGCGGGCGGCAGGTCCTTCAGCTCATCCGCGGTGGGTGCGGTGGCGCTCATCTTTTGGAGCACGCTGCTCAAACCCTCATAGGCCGCCAGCCGAGCGTCCAACTCCTTCAGCAGGTCGCCCGTGGCGGTCACCAGACCCTGGAAGACCTCCAGCGGATCCGCGTAGACGCTGGTGGAAACCGTAGCGTTGGGGTCCTCGTCATAGTAGAGCTTCAAGGTCAGGGGATAGGCTGCGTCGGTGGAAGCCAAAACCGTACCAAGGACCACGTTGATATACGGGTCGTCGCTATCCGCGGCCACATGGACGAGGTAGTCCTCCAGGGTCAGCGCGTCCACGGACACGGAAGCGCCCACCACGCTGGGTTTGGTCTCGGTCAAATAGAGGTCGTAGCCGCCCGCGCCGTCGGAGAGGTAGTGCTCCACCTTGTACTCCGCAGGCGTATTGGCGCCCACCTCGGCGTAATAGAGCTTCAACACCAGGGGGGTCTCGCCGGACACCACGCCCACCGCCTTACGGTCAAGCCCAGCATCCATATCCGTGTTCTCATAGTAACCCGCGGCCAGAATATCCTGTCTGGCCTCGGCCCGGACCTGCGTGTTCACCGTGGCGGTGATGGTCTCCACGCCGTTGAAGTCATCGCTGGAGTAGAGCGTGTAGCCGCCCGTGCCATCGGGGATATAATGTTCCACGGTGTACGCCACCTGTTGCTGGTCAAGCTCCTCCTGGGCGCTGTCCAGATAGTTCTGGAACACCTGCAGGCTCTGGCGCAGGATGGTCTCCTGCTCCTGGGTACGGGTATTCAGGGTCGCAACGGCATTGATCAGATCCTGACGGAGCTTCGTCCAGTTCAGGTCTTCCATCGCCTTCTGGGCGCTGGCAAGGTTCCGCTGCGCTTCCTCCATCTGCTCCACCAGAGTGGAACCGGAGATGTTGTCGCTGAGCTGGCTCTCCAGGGTGGAGATCTTCAGTTCCACCTCGGTGCTGTTGGGGCTGTAAGTCTTCCAGGTGAAGTAGCTGGCAGGGGACTGGTTGCTGTTGCCGGTGTCCTCCTGGCTGTTGACGGTCAGACCCAGGTTGCCGTTGCTGTTCTCGCCCCAGGCCCAGACGGTACCGTTGCGCTTGATGGCATAGGAGCTGTCATAACCGGCGTACACCCTCTCGATGGAGACGATGGCGTCGCCGTCCTCGTTGGTGCCCTCGCCAAAGACGTTGACCTTGAAGGAGCCCCAGGCCCCGGTCACGTTGTCCACCACCACGATGGTGGTGGCGCCGTACCGGCCGTAGATGGGATCCTTTTCCCACTGGGTGGGGATGACCTTCACGCCCACATTATAGGTCTTACCGTCCACCGTCTTCGTCACAGGGGTAACATAGGCCACCGATTCATCGCTGGAGAAGTAGGTGAAGCGGTTGGCGTATTCCTCCTTGCTGGTCGCCTGACCGGCGGCTATGGCGGTATCGGAGTCCAGCTCGGTCTTATCCCAGTGGAGGTTGAAGCCCTTATAGAACTCCTCGGAGATGCTCATGGCGTCCACGGTCAGCTCCTGGCTCACCGTCAGATCCACCGCCATGGGCAGCTCACCCATGTAGATGCCCTTATCTCCGTCCACAGCTCCCACCGCTACAGTGGAGGTAGGCGCAAAGTATCCGGCCTTGCCCCGGGTGTCGCTGGCCGGGTTGTTGGTGACATTGATGTCGGGCACGTTCTCATCCACCAGAAGGGCCTTGGTCACCCGGCCGGTGGTGATCTGCATCAGGGTGCCGGCGCGGGAGCCCACCAACATAGGCGTCGTGGCGGTGGAAGTGGCGTCGCTCTGGCGGGTGCCGCCATAATTGAGCACGCCCAGACGCCCATAGCTGGTGTCGCCCTCGTTATTCAGGCCGGTGGCGTAGACATAGCCGTCCGAGGTAACGAAGAAGGCGCCGGCGTAGCTGGCATCCATGCTCACCACGTTGGAGAGGTAGGTATTGGTGTCGTCATAGGGGCCTTGGCCGCTCTTGACCCGGACCACGCCGGACCGGGTGTCTTGCGACCCGATGCCCAACTGGCCCCAGCCGTTGTTGCCCCAGCCATAGACGGAGCCGTCGTCCGCCACGGCGTAGGTGTCGTAGTGATAGGGGGTCGCCACGATCTGGGTGATCTTGGAGTTCGCGGTCTGCGGCGTAATGGTGACCTCCGTGGGTACCCACCGCTGAGTGGAGGCGGTGGTAAAGTAGGTGTTCTCGCCCCACTCATAGACCGTACCGTCCCCGGTGAGGGCCGCGGCGAAGTGCCGCCCGGCGGCCACGTCCACCACGTTGGTCAGGCCGTGGACCAGGGTCGGGGCATAACGCTCCAGCACATCCGCGCCCAAACCGTTGGGATTAAAGCCATTATAGTTGTAGGGATTGGCGGCAAAAGCGCTGTTACCGTTGGGCCCCTTGTCTTCGCCCTGACCCAGTTCGCTTTCACGGTTGGCGCCCCACATGTACACCTTGCCGTCGCTGCGCAGGGCCATGGTGAAGCCGTAGCCGGCGGCGATGTCCACGATGTGGTCCAGGTAGTGGTAACCGGTGGTGCTCAGGCCCCAGCTCAACGCCTCGCCCCGCACCACGTGGACAGCCTCGGTGCTCTTGTCCTTGGCGGACTGGTTCATCATGGCCTGGTCATAGGGCACGTCCTTGTTGCGATAGGTATAGGTGTTCTGGTCCCAGGTCCACTTGGTGGTGTAGGTGGTCCCGCTCATAAAGCTGGCCGCGTCGTTGCCCAACTGGCCCAGGCCGTTGTTGCCCCAGGCCCAGACCGTGCCGTTGGAGTCCAGCGCCACCGCGTGGTCGTAACCGAGGGACAGGGAGACGATGATCACGCTGTCATCATCGGCGGTGTCCGGAGTCACAATGTGGCCGTTCTCCACATAGTCCTCGTCATAGCTCTCGGTAAAGGTCTTGCGCACGGGGGTGGCAACCTTCGTGGCCTCGCCCTTGACGAGGTCGCTGGCGCCCCACATCCACACGTTGCCCCAGATATCCAGGGCGAAGCTGGCATGTTGCGTGGCCGCCACCTGCACGATGTGGTGGAGGTAGTCCCCGGTGCTCTTCAGCTCATCCAGACTGGTCACGGTGATGGTGTGGCCGTTCTCGCACTGGGCGGTATAGCCGGTGACCGTCTCAACGCCGTCGTCATCGGTGGTCTTCACCTCGGTGAAGGCGCTGGCCGCCACCGCGGCGTGGCAGTTGCCGTTCGCGCCGCCGTTGCAGTAGTAATACTTCTCCTGCGCGCCCCGGAGGACCTGGACAGGATAGCTGTAATTGTAGGTCTGGCCGCTGTCGGTGTGGCCCAACTGGCCTCCGCTGTTGCGGCCCCAGGCCCAGACAGTGCCGTCCGCTTTCAGGCTCAGGGTATGGTAGGTACCCGTAGCCACCTGCGGGGTGGTCACGTCGTTGTAGTCACGCTGCTCGGTGGGCTGCTCCGTACCACCGCTGGAGCGGCGGCTGGTAAAGATCTTCACCAGCATGGAGTAGGTCTGATCGCCCTCGGTGTAGCTGATCTTCACCATAGTGGAGCCCATGGTGGTCTTGCTGGGAGTAAAGACGAGCTGGTGGGCCGTGTCGGTATCCACCGGCTGGACCGAGCCGATCCGCGTGTCCACCACTTCCACCTTGAGGTTCGCGTCGTCCGCTCTGGTCAGGTTCTTAAACTCCCCGATGGAGTTGCGGGTCAGGAGGTCCATGCCCACCATGAACTGGTTGCGGATGTCCTCCACCCGAATGACCACCTGCTGGTTGTCGGTGATGCGGATGATCTCGTTGCCCCTATAGTAGATCTCCGTGCCGTTGTTCTGAGGCGGGGTGGCGTTGTCGGTGACGATGTTCACCTTGTTCTCCTGGTCGTCGCCCAGGATCATCATATTCTGGCCGAGACCGTCCAAAGTGCCCACCTTGATGGGAGTAGAGCGGTCTTCGTTAATATCGCGGCTATAATAAGTAACGGCGCCGGTGTTGTTGTTGATCGAGTAGCCGTAACGGTAGCTGTATGTGGTGGTGTTCTGACCCAGCTTCCAGTTGTTGTTCACGCCCCAGCCCAGCACGGTGCCGTCGTTCTTGAGCACCAGGGTCCGGTCGAACTTGCTGTCCAGAGTGCGGATGTCCGTGAGCCCCGTCGCGGTCATCTGCTGCGGCAGCGTATAGTTACCGTTCCCGCCGGTGCCGGGGACCACACGGTAGTTGGTGTTGCGGCCCCAGGCGTAGAGGGTGTTGTTCTCCGTCTTGGCAAAGCTGGCGTCCTGCCCGGCGTACACCGCCACCAGCACCGTGTTCTGGGTGCCAGTGATGACATCGATGGGATCGCCCAGAGCGGAGCCGAACCAGTCGTGGGTGTGGTCCAGGTCGGGGTTGGCCAGCACCCGTACCGGCTCGGTGGCATAGAAGTAGTATCCGTTGCCGTTCAGGGTACCGTTGTTGGTTGTGCCATTTGCGCCATTGGAGGAGGAGTCGTCCTTAATTCCCAACTGACCGTAGGCGTTGTCGCCGGTGGTGTAGACCTCGCTACGCACCGCCACGGAGCCCGCGGCCATGGTGGTGTCCTCAATGCGGACCAGGGCCAGGGTATGGGTCTGGCCCGCGGCCACCATATAGACGTTCTCCAGGTAGTCGCCGCTCAGATCGCTCTCCCCGGCGTGCATGAACACAGGCGCGCCGCGGTCGACGGCGGTGCCGTCGCCCAGCTGGCCCTTGTGATTGCGGCCCCAGCCCAGGACGTAGCCGTCGTTGCGGATAGCGAAGGAGTTATAGTACCCTGCCACGATAGAGGTGATGGAGCTCAGGTACTCGGTGTCCGAAGCGCTCTGGCCCTTCAGGACCTGCTTGGGGGTAGAGATGTTGCCGGCCCCGCCGGAGGTACCCTGGCCCAACTGATAGTAGTTGTTGGCGCCCCAGGCCCAGACCTGGCCGCCGGTAAAGACGGTCTGGAGACCGTTCTCGGTATATTCCACCGTCTCCACGCCACGGGTCAGCGCCAGGGTGTGGTTCTGCCCGGCGGCGATAGCGGTGAAGTGGAGTTTGGAGGTGATATCGTTGCCCTCTTTGTCGTTGAAGCGGACCTTGGTGGCGTAGTAGTTGCGGTAGGGGACGGTCTCGTCCACCTCGCCGTCCACCATGGTGGGCTCATTGGCGTAGCCCAGCTGGCCGTAGCTGTTGTCGCCGGTGGTGTAAACTTCGCCGTTGCTGGTCAGCATGACCAGGAAGTTCTCCCCGGCGGCGATAGCCACCACGTCGTTCAGATATTCGCGGTACGGGTTGGTGGACTCCTTCTTCTGGACCTGGGTGGGCATGGTGCGGGCGGTGAGGGTGCCGTCGCCCAGTTGACCGTATTTGTTGTCGCCCCAAGCCCAGACCGTACCGTTGGAGAGGAGCACGGCGGTGAAGTTCTGCCCGGTGACCACCGCGGGGGTAACATTCCGGCTCGCCGTGCTGGACTGGATCACCGACACCCGCAGGGTGCCGATGTGGCCGGAGTCGGTGTTGGTGGCGCGGACCAGCGCGGTGCCGTAGTTATAGCGGTCATTGGACTTGCTGGGGGTAATGGTGGCGACCTTGTTTTCCTCGTCCACCGTGACCACGGTGGTGTCGCCGGAGACCCACTGGATGTGGTCGGTATCCGCGTCACGCAGGGCCACGTTGCGGCTGTTCACCAGCAGGTTGAAGCCGGAGAGGTACACCTCCACCAGCGTGTGGGTGCCCTTGTCGCTGTAATCCACCACCAGCTGCGCGTTATCCGCCAGCTCCACCTGGGCGATGGCCTCGCTGGGATCGAAGGTAAGCTCGGTCTCGCGGCCTTCGGCGTCCACGGCCTTGGCGTGGAAGATAGCCAGGCCCTTGGCCTCCAGATCGCCCACCTGGACGGGGGTGAGGGCCAGATAGGCCGTGTTGGTGCTGGTGGTCGTGTTGGGAGTGCTGGGAGTAGCGTAGATCTCCGCCGCGCCCAGGCGGTAGCTGGCGTTGGAGCCGGCGGCGAAGACGAAGCCGTCGGACCGGGCCATCA
>CAZMHE010000065.1:0-13527 GCA_964566015.1 uncultured Sangeribacter sp.
GATTCCTTCGGCAAGCTTGCCGGGTGCTGTGGCTGGCTGCGGAAGCAGGCCGGGTCTGCTTCCGGATGGTCGCGGACGCGACCATCCCGGGTGAGTCGCAACCGGCACGCGCGTTCCGCGAAGCGGTGCGTGAGTTCTCGCCGCTGATCGAGCGTATCTGTTTCGGCTACGCCTCGACCGTAGCCGAACTCGAAGACCTCAAACAGGACACGCTCCTCAACCTGTGGGAATCTATGCCGAAATACCGCGGCAACTGCTCGATGAAGACCTGGGTGTTCCGCATCACCCTCAACACGTGCGTGACGACTATCCGCAAAAACAACCGCCGCGTCAATACCGTCTCCCTTACCGAACTCTATGACAGCATCGACGGCGACGACGAGCGGAAAAGTACCGTGGCCGAGATTCACGAGTGCATCGCCCGCCTCAATCCGATCGACAAGGCGGTGATGATGCTCTGGCTCGAGGAGGAGAGCTACGACGAGATAGCCGTGGTCACCGGTCTCACTCGCGGCAATGTGGCCGTGCGCATCCACCGGGCCAAGGAGAAACTGAAAACAATGATAACACGATAACCGTTATGGAAAACGAACTCAGAAGATGCTGGCGCGACACGACTTTCCGCCAGTCGAACAACCTCAATGAATCCGACCGACGCCACACTGCCCTGCAGCGTCTCGCCCTCCACTACAAGCGTTTCTCAAACTTGGCCCTCGTTTTCATAGGGCTGTTTCCACTCACGTTCGTCAACCTGATGCACCGCGACTATGAGATGCCCGTCACCCCGGCGATCATATTGATGGTCTTGAGTGCCGCCTACTTCCTCACCTGTTCACTCATGGACAGGTGGCTCTACCGGGGAATCCTCTCGATCGATCTGGCGGAGATGCCCGTTGCGGAAGTGTGCCGCCGCGCTCTATATTACCGCAAGAAGCACCTGCAGTTCATCGCCATACTCATACCGTTTGCGGTGATATTCCTCGGAGGGATGGCATGGCTCCTCAGCTATGAAGTGTACTTCCTCTGGGGGATGGGGATAGGCGCTGTCTTAGGTCTGATCCTCGGCTTACATCAGTTCCGCCTCTTCATGAAAGAATACCACGACGTCATGGATGACTGAACCCACGATAAAGATAATGCCCGTCAATTTTCACTCCTGAAAATTGACGGGCATTTTCTTTATCGACCTGACCCGGTCAACTTGGCAGTGACGGTTGCCGTCGTGCCGTTGTTGTCGATCGTATAGCTCTTCCCTGATGTCAGTTCCGGGCAGCTAATCATGATCGACCCGCTCCCGGAACCTCCGCCGGGATTCCAGCCACCCCCTCCGGGAGGGTTGCCGGGACCGTTCATCACGACACGGGCAGTCGAACTGTTGTATTCTGTCGGGACAGTGAACGTCGCAAGGACTTCATCACCCGATTTCACCGATACCTGCGTGTCGGCTTTCACCGCGCCCGTGGTGTTGACAAATGCCTGGGTAGAACCGCTCTTCGTGGGATAGGTGTTGTTGCCGCCGAAGGAGAAGACCGTACCGCCGGTGATATAGACGGCGCAACCATTCTCAGTGGCCGCGTCGAGACCCATCTCCATGCCGCCGGAACCCATCGTGCGGACGTAACCGCCGCTGATCGTGAGGTTGCCGTTGGAGTCAAGTCCGTCACCGACAATGGAGATAACGGTGAGGTTGCCCCCGCTGACACGGAAATCGTTCGAGGAGTTGATGCCGTCATCGTATGCCTTCACGAATATCGTGCCGCCGTTGATGTCAAGCTCTTTCTTGCTCTCGATACCCTCGGCATTGTTGGTGGCCGTGGTGATGTAGATGTTGCCGTCGTTGATTACCACGCCGCTGTCAGCCTTGACACCCTTTGCGGATGACTTGTAGTCGGAAGCAATACGGTCGGCCGATGAAGTATAGTTATGATTGAGTGAGCCGTTGGTGTAGACAAGCATACCACCTGTTGTGGCGATATTGAGGTCACCCCCATCCATGGTGAAGATGCCGTCGCAGGAGATTCCCTTTCCGCCGCTGCCTGTGGCGCGGAGCGTCAGCTCACCACCCGTAATGTTGACGTTACCGTCAGCACCGATACAGGCCGAGGCTTTGGTCTTGAGCTTCGCGCTGTCCCAGATGCCGTTGGCGTTTGTAGTCAGGTTCAGCGTGCCCCCGGAGATCACGACGTCGGCATCTGCCTTGAGACATTTCGCAGCGTCCGCGCTGATCGACGCGGTGATTGTGCCGCCGCTGATGGTGATCGTGCCGGTGTCTTCAGCCTCCCTGTCGACATCATCCTTGAAAGAGGTCTGCAAAGCGTCATCGCCGGTGGCGTCGATATTGAGGGTTCCGCTCTCCATAAGGAAATATTGACTGCAGTTGATGCCATCCTTCACCGCTCCGAGAATATTGAGGGTAAGATTCTTCATCTCCACATATTCCTTGGCGTAGACTGCGTGCGACTTCGTGCCCTTGACATTGAGCTCACCCTTACCTTTCAGCTCGAGGTGACCCTTGCAGTCGATGGCACCCTTCTGACTACCGGCACCGTCAGTAAGGGTATTGACAGTGCCGTTCTTGGCACTCAACGCGATACGTTTTCCGTTCTGGATATTCAGGGGTGCCCCGGAGGGATTGAGAAGGGTAAGCCCCTGAAGCTCGATTGTAGATTTATATGTGCCGTTGAGGGTCAGTGAACCGTCGGATGATTCACCTTTAAGAATGTAGGTGATCTCGCCGCAGGTAGCTTCGGAGACAAGGTCTGACTGCGTGATTGTCACATGAGAACCGGACACGGTCACCTCCACATACACGGCGATATTACCCGCCACGACCACCGAAGCGCCGGCGGCTGAATAATCCACGGCCACGGTGTTATCAGCAGCCACATCCGCGTTGACCTGCATCCGCGACCATTCGGGGAGAAGGAACTGACGCCCTCCGATTGTGACGCCCTCACCCTCAAACGGCATCTCCCCCGTAGACTCCACGGGAAAACTGTAGGTGACCGCACCATTACTGATATTCAGACTCTGCGCGTTTGCGCCCAATGCCACTGACACCATCAGGGCACCGGAAAATATCTTTCTCACCATGTCTCAGAAGATTACTTTGAGGGTTTTGTCACCGTTCTTTACAATGTAGACTCCGGAGGGGAGCGTCTTGCGCGCCTCGTCATAGGTGGCGAACTCCCCCACCTTCATTCCGGAGAGAGTCACGAACTCCTTCACTCCGGAGAGGTTCCCGTCCGAAATATTCTCTACCGCCGTCGGGGTCGACGTGAACTGCATCGAAAGGATATTCTCCAATGCCAGGTCAGTATTCACTGTGGGGGTGACGACATGAAGCACCCGGTCACTGTAATTCATCGTCAGGTTTTCCGATGGAACTGAAATCTCACTC
The DNA here is from genome assembly GCA_964566015.1 of uncultured Sangeribacter sp. Taxonomy (GTDB): domain Bacteria; phylum Bacteroidota; class Bacteroidia; order Bacteroidales; family Muribaculaceae; genus Lepagella. The sequence goes on from CAZMHE010000065.1 coordinate 3,401, forward strand.
TGGTCTGTCATGCGGAAGGTGAGCCAGGAGGCCGGTTCCGCCGACATGACCGCCGGCATCGCTAAAAGGGATGCGGCTATAAGGGTATTAATCTGTTTCATATTGTATTATGACGTCGAAACACCCTGACAGTTTAAAACCCGAATGTAAAAAAAATTTCAGTCCGACCCCTCGTTTCCGGCAGTCAAACCCGCGGTTTCTGACAAATTGCTACCGCAGTTGTGGAAGAATGCACATACAAGCGTTATCGCATCCTGCATGAAAGGACCCTTGCTCCATTGCAATTCGATACCGAACAATTCCGAGGCCGTACGCCCCACATCGAAGCCGTAAGCCTCCAGAGAGGGTCTCACAAGGTCGGGATGACGGCACGGCAGACCATCCCTGCGGGTGCATGTCCCCTCCGGGCAATAGAGGCAATTCCCGACAAACGCGAAGGAGCGGCCACCGTAGCGACGCTCCATCTCGAGGAGACGTTTCTCCATCCTCACCCTCTCGGGGCGGAAGAATCTCTCTGCCTCCGAAAGTGGAATATCCTTTGCCACCGGAGTGATCACGGTGGCAAAGAGTATTATGTCGCTGTAGGAGCGCATCTCCTTCAGGATATCGTGGCTGTAAGGGGGGCACGCCCAGCTGCAGTTGTAGTTGCTACATTCACGGCAACGCGCAAGAAACTTATCGGCGTCGCGGAAGCGGCGTATATATTCCTCGGTTGAAATCGAACAGGTATATTCCCGGGTTGTATATTTAAGGTCGGTCATTTCAGGGATCGGTCATTAATCATAGCTTTCCGGCTACAAATTTATGACTTTTTTCCCTGTTCCTCCAAACATATACGCCGGGAAGCAACCCGCTCCATTCCCCGTATCCGACACCGGTCATGACCACACGCCCCTGAAGATCATAGACCGTCCCCGGCAGGGAGGTGTCGCCGACGATAGTCCCGACAGCATCCTGACCGTCATTTCCCGCCTGAGGGAAGAGGGGAAGCGACGGAAACCAGTAGTTCATGATCATCTCATAGTCGCGTATCTTCTCGCCGGAGGGTGAATAGCGGCGGGTGACATAGGTCGGGGTGCCGAACTCATGATAGAGTGCCATGTAGAGCTCGTCAGTCACCGGGTGAACGCCGAGTGCGCAACCGTATAGCTTCCAGTTGGCCCCCTCCTCCTCAAGGTCAATGAAGAGTGACTGCTGACGGGTGTCACAGTCAAACTTATAGATCTTGGTGCCGGTAAACCACCGGTTGGGGCCGCCCTTCCAGTATAGGCAGTTCTGCGCGGCAGAGGCCACAAATGCGTCCGGAGTCCACGCATACCATGAATTCGAGGGGGGATACATCCCCTCCGGAATATCGATCACCTCATACGCAAGTGTCGCGGGATCGAGCCTCACGATATAGTTGAGGAAGGCTCCCGTGCCTTGCAGATTCTTCGCCACCGACAGCCAGAGGTAACCATCCTTTGATTTGACCACCGAACCGATACCGGCCCCCTGCTGCACTATATCCATCGAAATGACATCCACGACCTTATCCTCGACAGGGTCTACTATGAGCAATCCGTATTGCTGATGAGCCACGAAGACCCTGCCCGCCGCCGAGACCATCATGCCTGACTGGCCGTGATAAAGGGAGCCCGTCGGGTCGGTGTTCGGCTTGTCATTGTCTCCACCGGCATTGGGGTTGGCCGATCCTTCCACCTGACCCGTCACGGTATAATTGTCAAGATCGAAAATCCACACACCGTTGCTTGTGGAGATATACCCCTTGTGCTCATCCACACCGAGGAAACCGCGTCCGTCACACTGTGCGCCGGACGGGTCTATGAGACTCTGCTGATGGAGTATCTTCATCGTTTTGGCGTCGCAGACAGTGATGCGTCCGCCGGTGATTGTCGCCCCCGGATCCTTATCCTGCTTCGCGATCAGATAGAGGCGCCCATGCCAGAGCGCACCATACTGGTTGGTGCAACCGAGCTCCATCCCCGGGTTTTCCGTCTGGACAATCCTGTATCTCCAGAAATCGCCATCCGGATCATCGGGAAGAAGATAGTTCACGGTGGAATTCTGATGGCCATACCAGTCCTCATTGACCCAGATTATCCCTTCGGTATAATCCGCTTCCTGAGCGGCAATGGCCGGAGCCATTGCCGTCAGAAAGATGGAAGTAATGATTAACGCGCGTCTCATTTCCGGATCATAACCTTTACGTTCACATCCGCTCCGGAGTTGACGACGTAGATTCCGTCGTGGGCTCCGAAATCGAATGTATAATTGTCGGAATCGACTCTGAAACCGGCCACCTGCTGTCCGGCCACGTCAAAGATCCTGAAATCGCGTCCGCCGAAACCTGTCAGGTAAAGCCGCTTCCCGTCGCAGGAAATCTTTCCCTCCATGCCGGAGACAGGAGCGATACCAGTGGAAGTGTCGGTCACTTTGACCGTGATGGTCTTGCTAACGGTGCGACCGTTTGACTGAGCCTCAAGGGTGAAATAATGGTTGCCGACAGTCTTAGGAGTGAGTGTCAGCGTCTTACCCTCAAGTCTCACCCCAGCATGATTCTCTCCGTAAGCGTCGACCTGTGCGTCAAGGAGGGTAAGGATGATGTTGGAGTCAATGTTGTCTTCATCGCAGACAAGCTCGGAGAGGTCGATCACCTTCTCCCCATCGGGAATATCGAGTGAAAAATCCTCAAGGGCAATGACAGGAGCATACTTATCGGGGAAGATGGCGAATGCCTGGAACCAGTAGTAAGGTCTGAGTGCGATCGTGCGGACAATCTCCCCTGTCTCGGGTTTCACAAAGTGGGTCCAGTTGTAGCGGTAGTGACCGGACGCGGAGTTCTCGGTTGTCATCACTATCAGTTCACCGGAGCGGTCGTCATAACGCAATGTGCCATATGTCTTCTGGTTAACGCGTGCATTGGAGCCTGTAAGGTTAGCCTCGGCCATGTCAAAGACAGGTGTAAGAAGTTCAGGATCCGAGCCGACATCCCAGCCATAGTATTTGTCTTTGGCCGACCCGCCGGCAATACCACCGCCGGTTGAGAACCAGATGGTGTTCCTCCCCTTACTTCCGACAAAGGGAGTATTGCGCCATGCACCCCAGGTGCATGTGGGATAGGAGACGGTCGAGGGCAACGTCACGCTCATATCCTCCCTCTCCTCGAGAGTCACGGGGTCAATACATGTGAAGCGGCCACATCCGCTGACAGTAGAGGCAATCCATACGTTGCCGTCTGCCGTCTGCGTGATTCCCTGCACCGTAGTCATCGGATATTTTCTGATGACGCGGTCCGTCTCCGTGTCTATGACAAACGCACCGGTTGCCTGCTTGATGCCAAAGACATATCTGCCGGCATTGACGAGGTCGCCGATCTGACCGGAATAGAGGTCGGACGCACCACCCTCCTCATCAAAGTCGGTGATTTTCCCTATCACTTTTATCTCATCGAGATCCACGATATAAATTCCGTTGGAGGTGCCGACATAGACTTTCTGCGGGGTTGCGCCGACTACGGTACGCCCGTCAGCACTCTTTGTCTCGTCGCCAAATTTGAGATCGTCGATTGAACCCAGGCGTCTGAGGGTCTTTGCGTCTGCCACTACCACTCGGCCACCACCGGGGAGTGGGTCACCGGCATCCACCGCCTGTTTGGAGACAGCGATAAGGCGGTCTCCCCATATGGCCGCATACTGCGACGTGCATCCGAATGACATGCCGGGATTCTCACGCTCGTAGACCTGATACATCATCTCACCCTCCGGAGTAAGGTAGTTCATGCCGCCGTTGGTGTGGCCGAACCATTCCTCATTGAGAAGAAGGGTTCCATCAAGGTAGCCGCCATCGAGGGGAGTCCTGTCCTGCTCCTCTACCTTCACTGTGTAGATCATAGGCACCCTGCTGCCATCTTTCGATGTCAACGTCAGGGTACATTCTCCCGCACGATGACCGCTGAGCTCATAGAACTGGATACGGGTGTTGGTCTCATTCCAGTAATTGACTTTATACATGGTGGCTATCACCTCATCCTTTGATGAGCCGGCACCCTCGAGCGAGACATTGAAGTCGGGCATCTTGGTCTCACCCGGAGCCGGATCCACTATCACGCCGATCATCTGCTTGGGATTGAGGACGATGACATCCCCTTCGACATCCTTGATGCGATAGGTCAGTTCATCGGGAATCACGACCGGTGCGTCCTTTCCTTCCGGCATATATATCAGATATTTGGGAAGGGAATCCTCTCCGCAGGAAAGGATTGCGCAATCTTCATATTCGGTGAGCTGCCACTCACCCTCTGCAGACACATCCCCGCGGGATGAATTGAAAACACCGTCACCATCAAGATCGAGGCTCAATCTTTTCCCCTCAAGTGAAAAAGCCGGATCACGAGCAAGCACCTCCAGAACCTCCCCAGCGGATGGAAGCACTGAATAGAAATTGAGCGACACAACAAGATTGTCGGCTTTCATCGGGTCCGAGAATCTTACGATAAGGGGGAGGGAAAGGACTCCGTCGCCGACGCTCCTCACACATCTCGAGGCATCAACCTCGACGGAGGGGAGCTTCTCGGGCATATAGAATATCGCTCCCCCATCTTCACAAGGGGCGACACCCTCTCCGAAACCGCCGACCATGGCGCTCTCGAACTCGGTGAAACTCCATCCGTCGACACTGCCGTCGACAAGCGAACGACCCGTGAATCCTGTGCCGGAATACATCCATTCCTGCGCGGGACTGTTGGCACACCAGTAGCTCCAGTAACCTTCATACCAGGCCGAAAGCCATTTGGGTTCGTAGGGTGAACACCCGACCATATTCTCGGTCTCCTCATCTATATCCCAACAATCGTAATCGTAGGCGGGATAGCCGTAGGTGTGATAGTCGAAGGGGTGCTGGATATAGTGGGAGCCGGCGATGGCATTGTCGATGGCTTCCTGTGCGATCTCCGGCGCGTCATCACCGGGAGCCTGTGTCTGCCCCATGAAGGTGTTGACATTGTAATAGTCGAAGTTGATGAACTCAAACTCCTGAGCCTTCTCGAAGTTGAAGAAGAGATGGCGCAGGATCTCCTGGTTGAGGCTGTAACCGACGCCGCAGAGTGTGCTGCCCATGCTTCCGGTGAACTGCGTGAGCATGGAGAGGCGTGAGGAGTTGGCGCAGACGGCCTTCATCATTGTCTCGCCTGAAGGATTCTCACCATCCTCCCAGCGATAACCCCAGACATAGGTATCGGGGCCGTAGAGGTCACCATTGAACTGGATTACCAGAGCCGCACGGTTGGGGCCTGTGCCCGTCCAGTTACGGATTTGATCGAAGTCGATCGGATGAGCAGATGCCGACAGGGCACACACTCCGACTGCTAATGAGAGTAGTTTTGTTCTCATGATTGATTATATTGAAAATTAAGGAAATAAATTCAAGGATTCGGTATGCCCGGAAGCGCGATATGCAGATCCTGAGCCCGGCTTAATTCAGTAGAGGTCTCGCCGAGCCATCCGCAATACTGGTTGACCCCGGTGTAGACCCGGATGAAATCAACTCCCGGGAGACTGACCGGCCTACCCTCCGCATCAACCGCCCGTGATATGTCGAAGGAGTTGAGCTCGGCATATTCGTTGGGATGGTTGTCGACATACCCCCAGGGGTAGCTGTAAAGGATATAGTAGGCTCCATACCCGCTTATATCCTCAGCATTCTGCGCAAGCAGCGACCCGCGGAAGGTCAGGGTGTCTCCGGAGATCCATTTCGGGTAATAATCCTGGTTATGGAATATGTTCTTTGCGAGATAACCGGTCGTGCCACAGTTGTCTTCCCAGCGGATATAGTAGATATCATCGAGGCTGTTGTCATCATCGGCCACTATCTGCCGCCCCGGATCGGGACGGTGGTAAGTGATCTCATACCCGTGGCGCGTCATGGCGGAATCATATTCACTGCCCGCGAGTTCATACCATTCGTCGTCGGGGAGGCCGTTGCAATTCCGGTCGTAGCTGACCATCACTATACCCGGCTCGGACGATCCCCCTTTCTTCTCCGGCTGGAGAAGCTCGTAGAAGCAGTTCCCCCATATACGGAAATCATACTCACCGGCCACGTTCATGACCGTGTGGTCGAAGCCGAAGGTGACATACCCTCCGTAGCCGCCGAGCGTTATCATTATGTCGTTGGTGCCGGAGATCGACTCCTCGGCTTTCTGAAGGATCTCCGCATACCCGTCGCCCTCCTCGAATCGCGGCATCTCGTTGACAAACTGCCCCGGTGCCGGGCAGTATTCGTAGACCCGGGAAATATAGGGGGAATACTCCACCTCCTCGTGGAGCACCGTCACCGTGAAGTCGAAATGATAGGGTGTCTCCTCGTCGATGATGTCAAACGACAGGTCGTAGACCCCCTCCTCCTGCGCTATGAAGATGAACCGGCGGTCGGCGCAGACTTCCTCTCCGTTGACGCGCCACAGATACTCCCGTCCGGTCAGTGCCGACTCGAGAGGCAGCTTCGACATACGCGGTATATAATACACATCATCAATGCCGAGATTGACCATCGGCACCTCCGACGAGCACGCTGTCAGCATCAGCAAGGGTGCATATAGACAAATCTTCTTACTCATCTTTCAGGAAAGTTATATGGGCCGGTATATCCCCGGTGCGCACGCTCCATTTCCGGCGTCCGTCGGGAGAAAAGCAGTAGAGGGTGCCCGATGAGACATAGTTCTTCGCATCCGTCACGAATATATCCCCGCTCTCCGGATGCACGGCTATCCCGTAGGGGATCGTGATCTCCTTCTCCGTGCCGTCGGTGATGAAATTCCGGGATATGATCTCCTTGGTGCGTATGTCTATCACCCCGTAGCTGATGGTGTTGGAGGCGGTGTAGTTGTTCCACTCGGTGGCATAGTAATACATCCTGTCGCCGAAGAAAGCCATGTTGGAGCAGGCGACGGAGAGCGTATCCGTCACGACCATCTGATTGAAACCCGGTTTCTTCTGCATGACATAGAGGCGCGAGGGTCGCGAACGGTAATCGCCGCGCGACGTCACCCAGAGCTTGTTGTATCGGTCTTTCTTCAGGCGGTGAAGGTTGATCCCTACGGGAATCTGCTGCACCTGCTTGAAATCGACCATCTGTATCACCGAGACGGTATTGTCGTAGTTCGGGGCGCGGTAACCACCCGAATTGGCGACATACATATAGTCGTCGACAACCTCCATCTCCTCGGGCTGATACCCCACCGATACTTTCCGGGTCACGGCAAGCGAAAGTGTGTCAACCTCATATACCGCCCCCTTGGGTGCATCCGGATCGATGAGTACGGGGCCGACATAGGAGCTGACGTAGACCTTACCCCGGTGAAACCGCACATAACGGCAGTTGGGTATGTCGACCTGACCGAGGCGCACACCGGAACGGGCGTCGAGCACCTCCACCTTGTGTGAGCAGTTGACCACCACATAAAGCTTGCACCCGTAGATGCCGATGTCGTTGCCGACGTCACCGAGTTCCTTTATGACATTGGGATTCTTCTCGGCATAGAAATTGCGAGAATAGAGTCCGGTGTGGTAATCATAGAAATCGAGCGAGCATTTGTTTGAACCCATGTTCCCCTCATTGACGAGATAGAAGCCACGGATTCCTCCGGCGAGATTCTCGTCGCCGATAATCTCATACTCTGTGGGCACCACAAGTTCGTCTTCACGACAACTTGTGGTGACACCCATCAGAGACGACAAAAGCATATATAAGAAAAACTGTTTCGCGTTCATATCTCTACTGTCAGTGTGAGGCGGTAGTTGCGTTTCGGCATGGGGTAATTGAGAATGACGTCGTAGTCCTGGCTCAGGAGGTTGTTGACCTCAACCAATCCCCTCAGCCGCACCCTCCCGAGCCTGAAATCCTTGCTCAGGGAGAGATCGGAGGTATACCAGGGCTGGGTATAGTTGTAGCGTATGTTCTCCTGCTGGTTGTAGCGTTCGCCGACGTAGATCCAGGAATAGTTGAGACTCCACCCTCTCCACTGCGCATTGGCCACGGCGGCTCCTGAATGGCGCGGTATATAGGGAATCTGGTCGCGGTAATAATTGTCGGCCGGATTGGTCACGTCAATGGCCCGCTGGAAAGTATATTGCCCCCTGAGGGTAAGGTAGAGATCCTTTGCCGGATGCAGGGTGATCAACCCGGTGACGTCGACACCGCGTATGTCCACAAGGCCGAGGTTGAGCATCGTCCAGCGGAACTGCTGACCCTTCGGATATGCCACAATCTTGTCTTTCACCTTGTTGTAATAGGCGTCGCAGCTCACCCGCGCGTTGGCTATCAATGCCGTCCCGGAAGAATGGTCGTAAAGGAGCCCGACATTATACTGCGTGACCCTCTCCGGAGCCAACTGCGAGTTGCCCATGTCGGCATAATAGAGGTCGTTGAAGGTCGGCATCCTGAACGAACGCTTGTAGAAGGCGCGCACCGAGAAATCCTCGTTGCGGAGCGGATACCCGTTGATGAAAAGTGCCGGCGAAAGAGTATGTTTGTCTTCGGGCGCCTGCTGCCCCCGGATGTTGTCATGGATATATGTGCCGAGCAGACTCCCCTGAGCCTTGAACCGGTCAAGATTGAGTGAGGTTGCCACCGAAAGGAACTGAGAGATCCGATCCGGCTTCACAAACCCATACACGTCGGCATCGAGGGTATTCCAGAGGAAATCATAACTTCCGGAGACACGCCATTTATCGGTGATCTCAAACTCATTGGCCGATGATATGTAGATCTCCTTCTGGCGATAGAGATTGTCGATCTTCACCTGCTTGTCATCGTTGTTGACATAGTGGGTGCGGTAGAAGGCGTATTTGACGCTGTTGAGGGTGGTGAACTTTCCGAACTCGCCGGTGTAGCGCCCCTGTGCGAATGAATTGGTGTCCCAGATTCGCTCTCCGCGTCGCCAGACGTTGTTGACTATCGCGCCGGGCACACCGCGTTCCGAATTATAATTGTATACCTTGAAAGTCCACGATCCTGACGGGAGTGTACCGTAGGTGTTGAGCTCGATCCGCGTGGCGTTGATGTCTCCGTTCTGACGCACGGCTGTGGTGTCATAGGCCAACTCCCCGGCGGGGTTTACGCGGCGGTAGCGGAATTTATACTTTCCGCTCGAGTTGACCCATTCCGCGCTCAGGGAGGCCGCCACTCTTTCGCTGAGTTTCAGCTCAACCAATGCCGAGGGGTTGAGCAGATCGAACGACCCTGTCCGCAATGTTGCCCGCGCATGATAGGTCTCGCTGTTGCTGAAGAGCGGCGTACGGGTCTTCATGTAGATTGTCCCCGCCGAACCGAAATCCTTGGCCGGCTGGAGTATCTCGCTTTTCTGACCATTGTAGAGCGAGAGAGCCTCGATATTGTCGAGCGAGAACTGTCCGAGGTCGATCTGACCGTTCTGGGCATTGCCGAGTTCCACACCGTCATATACGACGCCTGTATGGTTTGTGCCCATCGAGCGGATGTTGACGGTCTTGATGCCGCCGACACCGCCGTAATCCTTCACCTGCACGCCGGAGAAATAGCGCAGGGCGTCAGCCACGCTGTTGCTGTTGAGGCGGTTGAGCTCCTCCCCGCAGAGGGTCTGCACGGGGATGATGTCACGCCCCGGTTGCCGCGAGGTGACGAGTACTTCCTGAAGAAGATATGTAGTGTCTTTTTGCTCCTCAGCCTCACTCAGACCCGGAATGAAGCAGACGGCGGCAATCGACAGCAGAAGACGGGTTGTCATTGAGTCAACAGATTTACCGATCAAAAAAATGACCCGCAGAGCTACCTGTAAAAAGGTAATTCAACGGGGTTATCGGTTTTTCCTGATGCCGAGGTCTGTCACACCTGCAAAGACAACATCTGCCGCCCTTGTGAGGCCACCAATAAGTCAAACCCATAATCCCGTGGGTGCTTCGTATGTCTGAAAGGCAGGTCTTCTGACTTATCCCGGTTTCTTCGCGCCTTCCCAGCCTGTATGAAAGCCAGTGGCTGAATGCTAAAACCTTCTGCTCCGATGGCAAAGACGATTGTCATCAAAGCGGGAATTACAGCAGCGGGTACTGTTGAGGAATCTCACCTCATTCCCTTTTATGCTCCTTCGCGCC
>CAZMHE010000066.1:0-13524 GCA_964566015.1 uncultured Sangeribacter sp.
TTATAGGTCGTTTAGGAATGATGTGAGTGGACTGGTTGACACGGCAATATCCGATTTCGAGCCGGGTCCGGCAAGATAACCCTCCCTGCCGGCTATGACTGCGAGCCGGAACGCGTTTGCCATCCTCACCGGGTCATCGGCCACAGCGATGGCTGTATTGACAAGGACTGCGTCAGCCCCCATCTCCATTGCTTCGGCGGCATGTGACGGCACGCCGAGACCTGCGTCGACAACCACCGGGACATTGCTCTGCTCTATTATTATCTTCAGGAAATCTACCGTACGAAGCCCTTTGTTTGAGCCAATCGGTGACCCGAGAGGCATTACGGCCGATGCACCCGCCTCTTCAAGACGCTTGCACAGCACAGGATCTGCCTGCACATACGGAAGCACCACAAACCCCTCTTTTGCCAATATCTCCGTGGCTTGGAGTGTCTCCACAGGATCGGGCAGGAGATACTTCGGATCGGGGTGAATCTCGAGTTTGATAAAGTCTGTATTGAAAATCTCGCGGCTCATGCGCGCCGACATGACAGCCTCCCCGGCATTGCGTGCGCCGGAGGTGTTGGGAAGGAACTGAACATTCTCACGGTTGATATGTGTCAGCATATCGTCGGTAGCCTCGTTGAGAAGATTGATTCGCTTCATGGCGACCGTTATCATCTCGGACTCTGACGCGAGAACCGCCTTGAGCATTACTTCAGGCGAGGAGAATTTCCCGGTCCCGACAAAGAGACGCGAGGTAAATTCACGCCCCCCTATCTTCAATTTTTCATCTTTCATGTGCTGTATGGTTATAAATTCAAGTTTCGCAAGCTCAACTTAATGGTTATAAGGTTATAAGGTTATGAGGTTATGAGGTTATTTCATTCTTCACAAACTTTCCCGTCATGGCGACCGGATCGGCACTGCGTGTTATTATGGAACTGACTGCCACACCTGTGGCACCGGCCTCCATTATGGGCGGTAGATCCTCTGCGGTTATTCCGCCGATTGCCACAATCGGAGCTTTGGCTATACCTGCCAATCTGCGGATACCGGCTAATCCAAGAACCGGAGCCAGATTCTTCTTTGTAGTGGTAAACCTGTAAGGACCCACACCATAATAATCCGGTAGTGAATGGAAGCTTTCCCGCATCTGTTCCGGGGTATTCACAGTCAACCCGATTATCTTTTCGCGGTCAAGCAATCTGCGAGCCTCATCAACGGGGGTGTCTTTCTGTCCGAGATGCACACCGTGACATACCCCGGCGAGTTCCACTAAATCGTCCACTATAAGTGTGGCACCATATTCTTGGCAGTGTGGAAGTAGTTCCTGTAAAGTCTCACGCACCTCTCCGGCATCACTCCCTTTCATCCTTACCTGGATCCAACGCCCTCCACCTTGAAGCACGTTGATGGCCTGAGACACTGTGTCCCTCACTCCATCACCGTCAGTGATGAACTGGAAACCGACATTCCTAATCCGGAGACTTTTCAGCATCTCGGCAACCCCCTCTTCTCTGTTCCAAACCCAACCGAGGAATGCGGCGCCTGAGAAACCATGCCTTTTGAGATAAGGGATAGCCTCAGGTGTGACTCCACCTAAGGCTGTGACCCGTGTGGGGAATATACTGAAATCGATTGCCACGGTGTCTTCTTTCGGAAAATATCCCGGTTTGGAGATGGAATCAAACACCGGTGAATAAGTGACGAAACTGAAATCTCCACTCTCCTCCAGTTCGTGTATGGTGTGGCAACTCGCTGAAAGCCGCAGGTTGGCGTTCGCATCCGGGAATCGTCTGTTAAGCTGAAAACCGGTGCCGAATCTCAAAGCTAAATCCGGGTATGAATGCAGGATAAGTTTGCGATGTTGTCGCTCTGGTATTGCTGCGACAAGATCACCAATCCTCTCACGGTTCCATTCCGGTTTCCGGATATGGAGATGATCGACGCCCGCATTCAGGAATGCGGTAAGTATCCGGGCTTCCTCTTTCACTTCACCCGGAGAAGTGAAGATATGATATGCGAAGCTACCCTCCATATGCCGCACCGATAATTACAACATCGTCACCCTCCGAGAGGAGGAATGTTGCCTGATCCGAACCTCTTACAATCCGTCCGTTGACAGCAACCGCCACTCCTGCATTGGGTATATTCTCCAGCTCTCTCAACTCTGCCACCGAGATGCCCCCGGCGTAATCTTTTTCTACAGAATTAAATTTGATTTTCATTGTTTCTGTCTTTTATATTTCTGATTCTGTCCCATCCCGGAACCGACCCGACAGGGCCGTGACCATGTCCTAATCTCACTGACCGGTTCGCTTTCAAAACCTCGCCGAGATAACTTATCCCCTCACCTACGGCTTCTGCCACGGATAGTCCACGGGCCATAAATGATGCGATTGCCGAAGAGAGTGTGCAACCGGTGCCGTGAGTGTTGGGTGTGCTGATTCTCGGATGGCTGTATTCCTTCTTAATTCTCTTTCCCGAGACTCTCTCATCAAGCAGAAGTGTATCAGTGAGAATATCTCCCTCACCATGCCCACCCTTTATCAGGACACCTCCGCATCCGTAACTCTCAATAATCGCTTCCGCTATTCCATGGATACAATCACTTCCGCCAGTTTCTTTTCCTATGATTATGGATGCTTCAGGTAGATTGGGAGTAAGTAAGGTGACAAGTGGGAAAAGTCTTCTCTTCATGACATCGAGCGTCAAGGAGGATGAGAACAGGTGGCCGGAAGTAGAGGCTATCACAGGATCGACCACCACCGGCTTATGCAGTTTTTCAAGGAAATCGGCAATTACGTTAGCTGATGTTTCGTCAGGAATCAACCCTATCTTCACCACATCGGGAATTATATCCTCAGCGGCAGTCTCCAGTTGTGATTCAAGAAGTGAAGGTGGCACAGCCGCCATACTTTTCACACAGCATGTATTCTGCGCAGTGACTGCTGTGACTGCGGTCAAGGCATACACACCAAGCGCCCATGCGGTTTTCATGTCTGCCTGTATACCTGCGCCGCCGGATGGATCAGACCCGGCAATTGATAGAATGACTGGATAAGCTCGACTCATGCCAATAAAAAATTCAGACGGGGAATGTTGCAGAGAACATATACCCGACTGAACTGCATCTACGGCATAGACAGCCTGCTTTGAAAATCCGATAGACGGCATTACCCGCCCACGTTCAAAGGGTATAATCTCAGCACCGGTGACAGACCGGGCACCCCTGTTCAAAATAATATTTTAAAGAACCCGCCTCAAACATCCGCGGGATTCCGCCGCAAATTTAATCCATTCCCTCAAAATTACCAAAACTTAACCCTCAAAAAATGGAATCTCACGACAATGAATACATAAAAAAATCGGGCGTCTTCTGCTTTTCTCAGCAATTCAGACCCCGGTCAACGGAAATGTTTGTCTAACGTCACAATCTCTTCCGTAGAGATTGTGATTAGTAGGTATCTATTTAATTAAATGTGTGTTACAAGATGCAAAAATTCGTTTTAGGCAAACATTCACAATGAAATATCCCCTAAAACTTCATGTTTTCGCACATATTTTAGTAATATTTCACACAAGGAATCAATTATTTATTTGGAAATCCCGTTCTATTGTTGTAATTTTGCATTGAAATTAAGTATCTCTACGGAAGAGATACCTAAAACACGGAATACACGGAATCGATATCGGGGTATCTGAATAATCTCTTTTTGACACGGTGTGACTCCCGACGTACTCCATTTTTCAAGAAGATAAACCGATAGATGTATCCCATATTATTCAATCACCAACACAGCAAAATGAAACGGATATTTTTTCTGCTGTCTTTAATCCTCACCGTGGTCTTTCAGGCCGCTAATGCACAGAAAGTTGCCATTAAGACAAATCTTCTTGCTGATGCTTTTCTGAATCCAAACCTCGGCCTTGAAATAGGTCTTGCTCCAAAGTGGACTCTTGATGTCTCCGGCCAGTTCAACGGCTGGAAACTTTCCCACGACAGGCAATGGAAACATTGGGCTGTTCAACCGGAGGCTCGCTATTGGCTTTGTGACCGTTTCTCAGGTCATTTCTTTGGTGCCCATCTCCACGGTGGTCAATACAACATCGGTGGTTTCAACGGCGGGATTAACTTCCTCGGCACTGACACACGCAAGATAAAAGACACCAGATACCAGGGTTGGTTTGCCGGAGCCGGCGTTTCCTATGGCTACGCATGGATTCTCAACCTTCACTGGAACCTTGAAGCTGAATTGGGAATCGGTTATTCCTATACACGTTACGACCAGTTCCGATGCTCGGGTTGCGGCAAAAGGATTCGCACCGATCACCCCCACAATTATGTCGGGATAACAAGAGCTGCCGTCAACATAGTTTACCTCTTTTAAAGCGAACGAAACATGAAACGAACGATATTTCTTCTGGCATCGCTATCAGGCTTAGGAATCATGTCCGCAATGGAAGCCACGAATAACGATCCCATCGTTCCCGGTGTCGCTGTCGATAACTTCGATATCACCCGCAACGGAAAATTTCTCACCGTGGAGATGGAGGTAGGCCTCAATAATCTCGATGTCAGTTCAAACCGTGCCGTGCTGCTAACCCCGCGACTCGTCAACGGTGAGGATTCAGTCGACCTCCCGTCGGTCGGTGTCTACGGGCGCAGACGCTACTACTATTATATGCGCAACGGTGTCAGCACCATATCCGGGGAGTCAGAGATCTCATTCCGGGAATCGGCGAAACCCTCCCTGCTGAAATACGACAGCAACGTCCCCTTTGAGGAATGGATGGATGGGGCCACCCTCCGTCTATACCGCAGTGACTGGGGTTGCTGCCACAAACTACTCGCAGAATACGAGGGGGATCTCGGGAAGCACTCCGAGGCTTTCTTCCCACCCTTGGTCTTCGAACAACCTAAGACAAAAGGTATCAAGACTCGCTCTCTCTCAGGATCGGCTTTCATCGACTTCCCCGTTGACCAGACTGTAATCTACCCGGAATACCGTCGCAACACTCAGGAGCTCGGGAAGATCCAGGCTTCGATCGACTCTGTGCGAAATGACGCCGACGTCACTATAACATCGGTATGGCTGAAAGGTTTTGCATCTCCTGAAAGCCCCTATAAGCACAATACTGATCTCGCAATCGGACGAACAGCCGCCCTCAAGAAGCATATAGGACAACTCTATAACTTCGAGGAGGGAATCATTCAGACTGACTATGAACCTGAGGATTGGGAAGGGCTGCGTCGCTTTGTGGAGCAGTCAAACATCGACAACCGTGAGGAGATCCTCGCCCTTATCGACAGCGACATGGAGCCTGATGCCAAGGAGCTTAAGATCAAGAAGAGCTTTCCTGAGACATATAAGTTCATGCTTCAGAACTTCTATCCCGCCCTCCGTCACACCGACTACCGCATCGACTATTTCATACGTCGCTATAACGATGTCGAGGAGATGAAGGAGGTGATGAAGAAAGAGCCCCAGAAGCTCGACCTCGATGAATATTACGTTCTCGCAGAGTCTTACGAACCCGGATCGGATGAGTTCACCGATGTGTTTGACACGGCGGTGCGCATGTATCCCGGTGATGAAACGGCCAACCTTAACGCTGCCAACGCGGCCATTAGACGTGATGATTTCACGGCAGCCCGCAAGTATCTCGAGAAAGCGGGAGATTCCCCGGAGGCCCTTTACGCAAGGGGAGCCCTTGCAGTGAGGGAGGGTCAGTATGATAAAGCGCGTCAATATCTGGAGAAAGCGAAGGCACTCGGTCTTGTACAGGCTGCTTTTACCCTCGACGAACTTGACTCGAGAAAGAAATAACACTCAATCTATAATACATCCACTTTGATAATCAACAATTTCAAACTAATATTCACAAGTATGAGAAAATCAATTTATCTCTGGTCGCTCGCCCTCGCATCCGTGTTCGCCACAGGATGCTCACAGGACGACATCCAACCCGGTGACACCACCAACGAAGGAGGAGTAGCTGAGAACACTACCAGCTATATCTCAATCAAACTGTCCTCAACCGACCTCTCCGGCACCCGTGCTTTAGGTGGGTATGAGTATGGCACAGACGATGAGAACAAAGTATCTAACGTGCGTTTCTACTTCTTCACCGCAAGTGGAGCTCCGGCAAATGTAAGATTTGACGGGACAAACTATGTGAACTTCCTGGACTGGAAGCCGGATGGACAAACAAATGAAGGTAATGTCAATGTCGCCAGCAAGTTGAGCGCAACAATTGTCATCAACACTTCAAAAGGAGACAAACTCCCCCAGCAACTGGCTGCCGTCATCAATCCCACATTCAAAGATGCAGGATCCAGAACTCTTCAGGAATTAAAGCGTGAGGTAAAGGATTACGCAGATAAGGACTACACATCTTCCGGCAAATTCGTAATGTTCAATTCCGTATATGGAAATGAAAACGAAACGGCTGAAATCTGTGCTGTCCCCATTGCAGAAGGAAATCTGAAATTGACTTCCCAAGAAGCAATCGATAATCCTGTCACAATCTATGTTGAGCGTTGCGTAGCCAAGGTTAACGTCACTATTGGCGAGGAGACAGGCTACAATCCATCCACCGGAATAATTGCACTCAAAGATGCGAAAGGATATGATCTGAAAGTCAACGGCGAGCAGGTGTACCTGAAGATTAATGGCTGGGATCTCACTGCCGAGACAACTGTGGGTAGCCTTGGGAAGAGTATCAAACTCGACTGGACCTACGACTGGTGGAATAGTTTCAAGAATAAGCGTAGTTGCTGGGCTATCAATGCTGAGTCCGCTGAAAATACCTGGTATTCCTATAATCAGTCTACACCTGCCGAAAATAATATCGGCATGTCCATGTACACCAATGAGAACGCTGAAAACTTCACGGGCACTAACGCTATAACCAATAATCTTGCAGACACAAAAGTTTTCATCAGCGGCACTCTGTGTAAAAGAACCGAAGAAGGCAAATATGTTCCCTTTACTATCGTAAGACATCTTGGTGCACACTTCGCTGACAATTATTCAGCTACCGAATCAGAGAATCTTACTGAGCTCAAGAAAAATATTCTCTCTCAATTGGAGGCCAACGGAAAGCATTTCTACTATAAGGGAAATGTGACTGTTGATGGAGAAACAAAAGAAGGATTCATCGGAATAGGTATTGATGACCTTAAGATAGTCATTGCCACTCAAGAAGCCAAGGAGGATAGCGACAACAACTGCTATGTATATGCTGAGCTTACCGACTCCGCTAAGGATAAAACATGGTATGCCTCTAATGATAAGGATGCCACTCCTATCGTTGAAGAGGATGCCGTCAATAAAGCACTTGCTGCTGTTGACAAAGCACTTGTATGGAACAGCGGCATGACATACTATTACTTTGCTATCAGGCATAATACAGTAACGAACGGTGATGTCACTACCGTTACAAACGGAGTTGTCCGTAACCATGTCTATAAGACCAATGTAACTAAGATTGCCGGCCTCGGAACGCCCGTCTATGACCCCACTCAGAAAATATATCCTGAGACACCTAACCCCAACGAGCACTTTATCGCAGCCCAGATCAATATCCTCGCTTGGCATATTGTTTCTGACAACTACGAGCTTGAATGGTAAACTGACCTGACGTGTCGGAAGACACTGATGATAATTCTTTGCGTGCGGGAGGCGACCGCGCCTCCCGCACTTATCAAAAACTTCTCTTTTCCTCTTCCTGATCAAAACCAGTACCCGCCCACCGGTACACCAAACGGAGGTGTGGCAACCAGGAAACCGACACAACAGTTTCCCTCTTATTTCGATTTTTCCGATGCGGATCTTCTCCGCACTCCACATACTCTCAACACCTAAGAACCACCTGACAATATGAATATATGGACTTCGATAAGGAATATGACCGCTTTGGCCTCACTGGCTATCGTCTGTCTGTTGGCTTTTCCGTCCTGCAACCATTGGCTTTATGAGGATGAGGGTGATTGCTCCGTCTACTACCGGATCAATTTCCGCTACGACATGAATCTCAAATGGTCAGACGCTTTCGCCAACGAGGTCTCGTCGGTGCATCTTTACGCTTTCAATACTGACGGTCTACTCGTCTGGGACCGCGAGGAGATAATAGACACCAGCAATGCGGCTAATTACTCCATGCTTCTCGACCTCCCCGCAGGTGATTACCGTCTTCTCGCATGGTGCGGTCTCTCAAATGACGGTAGCCGTCCGGAGTCCTTCTCGGTTCCGGAAGCGACAATCGGTGTCACCCGCATCGAGGATCTCCAATGCTCACTCAACCGTCTGCACGACACTGACGGCTCTGCTTACAGCGACTCTCACCTCTACCGCCTCTTCCACGGCACACTCGATGTCACCCTCCCTGAAGATGAGGATGGGGGCACATATGAATATACCCTTCCCCTGACGAAGAACACCAACCATATCCGCGTGATGCTCCATCACCTCTCCGGAGAGGATGTCGATGTCAATGATTTCATCTTCCATATCGAGGATGAGAATGGCCTCATGGGACATGACAACATGTTGCGCGAAGATGAGATGATAAGCTACCGCCCCTGGGATCTTCAGAACAGCGAGGCCGGTCTCGACAAGGAGGATCCCGCATCACGCGCAATAGTCAGCGCGAAAGGAGCCATTGCCGACCTTACCGTCGGCCGCATGATGGAGGACCGCCGCAAACAGATGATCCTTGTAATCGACGACAAGGAGGGTCACAACGTGGGTCGCATACCGGTGATTTTCTATGCCCTTCTCGGAAAGGAATACTATGAGGAGGAGTATGGTCACAAAATGACTGATCAGGAATTTCTTGACCGTGAGGATGACTACGTGATGACCTTCTTCCTCGATGAGAAAAACAAATGGGTCAGTGCCGAAATCTACATCCACTCCTGGCACGTGATCTACAATGAAGTTGAACTTGAATAATTTCAGAAGGAAACTCCTCTGATGAGAAACAATATCCTACATAGCATCGCAGTCTGGATGGCGGCATTCGTGCTGTCTACCCTTGTGGCGTGCGGAAGTCATGACGATCCCGTGCCGGTGGAGGCACAGGAGGCGACCATGTACCTCAGTATCGCGCCCTTGGGGGAGACGAGAGCATCTGTGGGTTTCCTTCCCGACAACGAGAAGATGAGGAGTGTGCGTGTAATAGTCCTCCACGAAGACGGCACGGTTGAACACAACTGCTTCTTCACGCTGACCCGGCTTGAATATGAGAAGAAACTCATATACCTTAAGGTAAAACCTGACGAGAAGAAAAAAGTCTACATATTCGCTAATGAAGAAAGCGTGACCTCAGTTGAAGGTGTTACTCTCCCTGAAGGTTCTTCCTCCTCGACTCTCAGCGAATTTTTCGGATTATATCCTGAGGATACCCCCGGATTTGAGAGTGCTGTCAATTCCATCTATTTCGCCCCTGACTACTCCGGCGGGAAAGCAATCCCGATGTCTTCCACATATGAAATCGAAATGGGTAAAGGGCAACTGGAGGAGGCTTTCCATGTAGTGCGCGTTGCCAACAAGTTTACGGTCCGCTTTGAGAATCAACGTGACGAGATAGTTACGGTCAACGCCCTCTCCATCTCCCGACATGCCGACAAGAACTTCCTGATGGCACGTGTCGGAAGTCATCCCCATCCTGAAAAGTATGAAACATGGATTGACTGGCTGAAGGATGTCTCCGACAAATCATCGGAAAATGACGACTACGCCACTATAGAAGCATCCGGATGGCTTACCGACTACAATCTCCCCGCTGAGGCTGACAAGACGCGGATATATGAGCATTATGAGAATGTCTCTGTCCCCATGTCATCACTATCATCCTCAAATCCGGCAATCGTCACACCGGGAAAAGCCGAGACTCTCTTCTATCTACCCGAGAGTCTCAACCTGAACTCTGACGGACAGCAGGAATATTCCATGAGTCTGACCGTCAACGGTCGCGAGGAACCCTTCTCCTTCACACTCCCGAATCTTAAGTCACTCTTCCGCAACACGCATGTCGTGGTGACAATCCGCCTGACCTCACTTGAGATTCTCTTCAAGGTTTCCGTGGAGAGATGGATAGAAGGCGGACGAACTGAAATTGATGTCACTGAATCCTGAAAACATGAAACTGTCATATAACAACATACTCTATATACTGTCGGTGATGACCATCTCTTTTGGTATGGTGTCATGTGCCGATGATATTTTTGAGCGTGACGGTGAGACGACCGGGTCTGACGGCATGATCCGTTTTGATGTCTCCTCAGGTTTCGAACATTCCCGCTCATCACGTGCTGGTGGAAGCGACGCCGACCTTCCGCCGGTCATGTTCGCTGAGGGCAGCGACACTCTCTACATCCACCGCTATGTTGCAACGGAGATGGAGCGTGCCACGGGGCACGACATCACCTCTGACGCCACGCGTGCGGCTCAGGTAAACACAGTGGCCGACTTCAAGACTCTATGCGAGAATTTCTACGTCAAGGCAACTTTCGCCACAGACGATAAGTCGACATATATCCCTTTATCGAAGACCTCTCCGGTCTCGACCGATCCTAACGGCGACATCTGGCATATCCCCTCTGCACGCTACTCCTGGCCGACAGAGAGAAAACTCATATTCAACGCCTGCGCTCCTGTGTCGGCAGCTTCTTTACTCAATGGACTCGATCTGGGCATGGAGACTCTCGGTTTCTCCTACACCGTCCCTGTATCAACAACTGCTCCCCGTACGGATGCAGAGGTGCAGCCGGACATCATGTTGGCTTCCACCACTTGCAGCCGTAATGAAGGCGCTGTCAACGGACAATATGCACCACTAAATTTCCGCCATGCTCTTTCGGCGATAAAATTCGCTGTCCGCGATGTGGCCGATGGCGAGATTGTGGACATCACTATAAAGGGAGTGTCCGGTTCAGGCTCATGCTCATTCAATCCGTCTGCCGATTCGGCACCCGCTTTCATCTGGAGCAATCTCGGTGAAACGACTGCCGAGTACACTCAGGTATTCAACTATGCCACAACAGCTGTTACAGATCCTGCCGACCTCCCGGATCTTGAAGGGGTCACTGTCATCAACGATGCCGACGGAATGAACGACAAGACGTTCATGCTCATACCCCAGACAATCCCCGACGATGCCGAACTCATCATCACATTCAAGCCAAAGG
This sequence comes from uncultured Sangeribacter sp., assembly GCA_964566015.1. Taxonomy (GTDB): domain Bacteria; phylum Bacteroidota; class Bacteroidia; order Bacteroidales; family Muribaculaceae; genus Lepagella. Next base: position 11,183 of record CAZMHE010000066.1, read on the forward strand.
ATGGAGCGGAGAAAAAACTTAAGGGGAAACTCAAATCATCCGACATCCCTGCCTGGGAAGCCGGTAAAGAGTACATCTACACTATATCCACCTCTTCAGAATTATGGACATACATATTCGAAGTCACAGGGTGTGAACAGGCTGAGAATAAGTATAACCCCGCCAACGGGGTCTTTACAGACCATAATACCGACATCACCATCAATGCCACCGTCGTGGATGGTGCATATTACAAGGTGACTAGCTACCGTGTACGCAAGAATAATCCCAATATAAAGGAAGCCGTGCCCTGGACTGCGGTCTCGAGCGAGGGTCAGAATCATGGAGCTGAAAGATATCAGACTTTCATAGACAAGTATCAGAAGGATATTTCCATGACTTACACCCCTAAGGAGTGGTTTCCGGAGATTGGAATACAAGACTCAGGCGACAAACTGGCACTTAAAGACAATGACACATTCTCCGACACCGGTTCAATCGAGACTGATGAGAATGGGGTCGTGAAGCCAAAACAATATAAGCTTAAATTCAAGACGCAGTATGTCGCCACCAACTGGGAAGGTGACTGGCAGATGCGAGCCAAAGATGAGATCGGCCAATCTGACAAACCCATCGACCTGTCTTTAAAAAATTGCGGGAACTCAGCTGCGCAGACTACAGCCAACTGCTATGTGATCAATCGTGGTGGATGGTATAAATTCCCTCTCGTATATGGCAACGCCATAACTGACGGAAATCCTAATCCGGACTCTTATTCCTTCAGCGGAGGTACAGTTTCAACTAAATACAATGATAAAGTTCAGCAATCTTTTTCCCCATTGAAGAAATTCACGGGATACGATGACAAAGCCATCTCATCCCCTTATATCACGAATGCAGAAAGCACGCTTCTTGTATGGCAGGATGCCTACGGCATTATGGACTACATCGACCTTTCAACTGACAAGAAGGAGCTGATATTCCATGTGGCACGCCCGGACCTCCAGCAATCGAACAGCGTCATAGCAATCCGTGACAAGGATAATAATATTATCTGGAGCTGGCATATCTGGGTAAATGAAGCGATGGTTGATGATGATCAGAATCTCGTCGGCGGAATATCGTGTGATACCTGGAGTGCGGATGACCAAAAGGCCGGATTCGGTCCATTCGAACTCGCCCAAAGAAATTTAGGATGGTGTGACCCCAAAGAGGTCGAGTATCTGGAGCGTACCGGGACATTCACTTTCACTCAGGACGGTGGAAAAAAACTATCCAAAACCCTTAATGTGAAACAGAAAGGCAAACTGATTGAATTCTATATCGGAAACAACACCTATTACCAGTGGGGAAGAAAGGACCCGATGGTGGGATTCAGGTACAGCGACGAAGATTTCGACGGCACGGCAGATTATCTTAAATATAATTTCGGTGAACTCCCTTATGGCTACCTGACCTATGTTTCCGCCTCTATCGCCACCAGTATAAAGAATCCAAGCTATTTGCTTTCCGGAAATGACGCGGCGGGTACCGACCAATATGACTGGATGACAAACGGACATTACTACAACATGTGGAATAACTATCCTGACTACGAGAATTACCTGCAGATAGCGGATGGAAGCACCGTAATGGATCCTGGCACCAATACTCCCGTGCCATCACTCGAGTATGCTTACTCCGGGGTAAAGACTATATATGATCCTTCTCCTGCCGGATATATGGTTCCCCCACAGAAAATATTCGAACTCTTCACTAAGGGACAAAATCAAAACAGATATGTCTCACAGGTGACGACTTACGGCAAAAAGAACCTCTCGGATGTATTCAATGGTTTGCGCAAACAAAAGAATTCATATTTCGAATATGATGCTTATCCAAACCGTGCAGGATCGGGCACGCCTTCAATTCTTCTGAGCGGTACCGGCCAGCGTTGGCATCGTGACAAACATAGTGTGTTTAAGCTCGGCGGCAACATGAATCAGAACCATGTTTACCTCTGGACGAGCAGTATCACATTTTATGACAAGGGAACCGAAGCTCTTTCATTCATTGTCGGAAATGAGCAAGATCTATTCATTTCCACGACGCGACTACAGGCGCGAAGGAGTATCGCCCGTCCGATCAGGAGCGTGAAGGAATCATCCCTGAAGTAACCTTGGAAGAGAATAAGCCCAACCGACAAAGGGGATGCAGGCCGGAGACGGAGGCGAAATACGCAGCCGCCCTTCAACTCTATGCCACTACCGACCTCCCCAAAACGGAGATTTGCCGCCGTTGCGGCGTCAGCGTCAACGGTTTCTCCCGTTTCCTCGGCACTTACCACCGCGACCTGCTCCTCCGCCGCAACGGCATCAAATGCC
>CAZMHE010000067.1:0-13376 GCA_964566015.1 uncultured Sangeribacter sp.
ACTCTGCTATGGGCTACCTCCCTAAATCCATCCTATCCCCAGAGGTCGGCGCCTGTCCCCACAGCGCCGGCCTCAACCTTTTTCAGGAGGGAACGTCGCCGGCGGCGCCGGAACGGGGGGAATGTAACGCAGTATAATCACCAACAGAAAATCGATAACTCATGAAAACAGCCGAACTCGCCAACAAGGTCTTTGATGAATCCGTGGCTCTCTATCACAAAACCGACGATATCGACTACCCTTGCCCCGATCCCTATGATGAGGGGAGCTTCGAGAGTATCCTTTTCCGCAAGAACTGGGTTGATGCCGTGCAGTGGCATCTCGAGGATATTATCCGCGACCCGGCCATAGACCCGGTCGAGGCTCTCGCACTCAAGCGCCGCATTGACAGCTCCAATCAGGTGCGCACCGACATGGTGGAGGATATCGATTCCTGGATGCGCGACAAATATGCCTCCGTCACCCCTCTCGAGGAGGCTACACTCAACACCGAGTCACCCGCCTGGGCCCTCGACCGCCTCTCGATCCTCGCCCTCAAGATATGGCACATGCGCGAGCAGGCCGAGCGTGAAGACGCCGACGCCGCCCACCGTGAGCGTTGCGCCGCGAAACTCGCCGTGCTCCTTGAGCAGCGCGACGATCTAACTCTCGCCATCGACCAGCTTATCGACGATATCGCCGCCGGACGTAAATACATGAAGGTCTACAGGCAGATGAAGATGTATAACGACCCGGCCACCAACCCGGTGCTCTACGGGAAGAAAGACTGATCTCCGCGATGGCAAGGAAGAGCGTTCCCCGCAATATCCTCGTGACCCGCTTCTCGGCTCTCGGGGATGTCGCCATGACCATCCCGGTGGTCTATGACGCGTGTGCCGAGAACCCCGCGTCTCGCTTCATCATGCTGACACGCCCTCTGGCCGCAGGGATGTTTCTCGACCCTCCGCCAAACCTTACGGTGGTGGGCGTTGACCTTTCGGCCTACAAGGGGGCAGCCGGTATGCGCCGCCTCTTCTCCGAGATGAAGGAGCGTTACGACATCGATGCGGTGGTGGATCTCCACGACGTGCTCCGCACGAAGCTTATCCGTTTCTTCGCCCGTCTCCGTGGAATCCCGACAAGCCACGTCGACAAGGGGAGGGCTGCCCGTAAGGCCCTGACCCGCCATACCTCAAAGACACTGCTTCCACTGAAGCCCATGCCGGAGCGTTACCGCGACGCTTTCGTGGAACTCGGCATAGACGTGGCTTCCTCATTCCGCTCCCTTTTCCCCTCCGGAAAAGGGAATCCCGGTCTTTTCGCTCCCATAGAGCCGAAACGCCCCGGGGAAACCTGGCTTGCAGTGGCTCCCTTCGCTGCCCACGACGGAAAGATCTATCCCCTTGACCTCATGATGAGGATTGTGGACCACTATGCCGCCATGCCTGACTACCGTATATTCATTTTCGGCGCAGGTGAAAAGGAAAGCGCGGCTATCGACACCCTTGCCGCAGGGCGCCCCAACGTGGTCTCGATGGCAAGGTTGAGATTGGGGATGGCCGGTGAACTCTCCCTGATGAGCCATTGCGACACGATGCTCGCCATGGACTCCGCAAACATGCACATGGCCTCACTCGTGGGGCTGCGCACGGTCAGCATCTGGGGTGCGACACACCCCTATACAGGGTTCTACGGATTCCGTCAGGATCCCGCCGACGCCGTGCAGCTCGACATGGTCTGCCGCCCTTGCTCCGTCTTCGGCAACCGTCCATGCGCGCGCCACGACTATCATTGTCTCAGGGGAATCACCCCGCAGCATGTCATCTCGCTTATCGGTCGCAAGGCCATGCGCACTTTGGGTATCCTCCTCCTTGTGATGGCGGGATGTCTCCCCTCACAGGCCTCGACTTTGACACGCGCCGACAGGCTCAGTCCGTTGGCTGCCGGTTATCTCGAAAGGGCACGCATCATGCTCTCCGAGGGGAACTACGCCGGGGTCGTGGACCAACTGAAGCATCTCGACACCCAGCACACCGACCTCCCCGCCTCCGAGCGTCAGGAATATGCCTATCTTCTCGCCCTCTCCCTCTATGAGAGGGGTGACGCCGACTGCGTCGAGTTGCTCAGGCAGTTTGCCGACATGTATCCCTCCTCACCTCAGGCTCTCCCCGCAAGGATGGCCGCTGCCGATTATTTTTTCTTCGCACGACGATACGCCGAGGCCCTTGTGGCCTACTCGGAGATAGACCGCAGCCGTATCAACCCTTCGCAACAACCCCTCTATGACTATCGCCGCGCCCTCTGTATGCTCCGCACGGGTCACTGGCAGGAGGCGCGTCCGATCTTCACCGCGCTCGGGAGTAATCCGGAATACTCACTCGCAGCTGAGTATTATCTCGCTTATTGCGACTATGTCGATGGTGACTTGCAGCGTGCCTATGAGGGATTTTCACATGTGGCAGAGGCTGAGGGCAGCGATCGCGAGGCGGGGATTGTACCGGAGTATTACCTTGCGCAGATCGATTATGTGACCGGACACTATCAGAAGGCCGCTGATCTCTCGCGCAGTCTCCTCGAGAGCGATACGGACCCGGAATTGCTCCCCGAGATGGAGAGGGTGGCCGGCATAAGCCTCTTCAAGCTCGGCGACGCCACTGCCGCGGAGAAATACCTTCGCCTCTATCTCCGCCACGACGATATCACCCCTTCCAACGATGCCATCTATGCCCTCGGGGTCATCGAGTATGACAAAGGTGACCTTGACAGCGCTTCCGGCAGATTCTCGAGGTTGACAGATCTTGAGAGCGACCTCTCACAGAGCGCCTACCTTTATCTCGGACAGATAGCCGTCCGCGAAAACGACCCCAACGCCGCCGCCATCTCCTTCGAGAAGGCATCACGCATGAATTTCGATCCGGAGGTGACTGAGACGGCACTCTACAACTATATCACCGCGCGCACACGCGGCGGAAACATACCCTTCTCCTCCTCCATACCGATGATGCGTGAGTTCCTGCGCCGTTTCCCGCGGTCGCACAAGGCTTCGGAGGTGGAGCAGTTTCTCGCCACCGCTTATTTCAACGAGCGAGACTATGCCCACGCGCTGGAGAGCGTCAAACGAATCTCATCTCCCGACAATGAAACACTCGGGATGAAGCAGAAGATTCTTTATCAGCTTGGCGTCGAGGCGATGTCTAATAATCGTCCCGAGGCAGCCCGCACTTATCTGAGGGAGTCTGTGGCCGTTGGTGGAGATCTTCCGCTGAGGGCACAGGCAAATCTATGGCTCGGGGATGCGGACTATGCACTCGGACGATACAATGAGGCCGAGAAGGCATATGAAGCTTACCTTAAGGGTGACCGCAGGGGTGAGAACCGCACTATCGCCCGGTATAATCTCGCCTATGCCCTCCTCATGCAGGACAAGTATACGCAGAGTGCACAGGCGTTCGCGGAGGCTCTCAAGGGCACGCCGCGTCTTCCGCTCCGCATGCACGAGGATGCCCTCATCAGGATGGCCGATGCACAGTATTATGCCGGCGATTACCGCCAGGCCTTGAAGAATTATACCTCGGCTATAGAGAACGGGGCCGCTGATGCCGATTATGCCACATTCCGCCGGGCCGTGATGTACGGGCTCGGGGGCGACATCAACATGAAACTTTCCGAACTCTCCGCCATGTCAACCCGTTTCCCCGGTTCTAAATGGATTCCCAACGCACTCCTCGAGAAAGGGCAGACCTATACATCTCTCGGGGAGACCTCAAAAGCCGTCACGGCCTTCGAACAGCTCCGCAATTCCTACCGGCAGAGTGCCGAGGCACGCCGCGGAATGTTGAGCCTGGCTCTTGCATACATGAAGGGTCACGATGAGGACCGCGCCACTGCGACATACCGTGAGATTATCGAGAAGTGGCCGTCGAGCGAGGAGGCCCGGCTCGCCAACGAGGACCTTCGCTCGCATTATGCCCGCACGGGTGGACTCAATGAGTATGCCGCTTTCCTGCGCGGCATATCGGGGGCACCCCAGCTCGATCCCTCCGAGATGGAGAAACTTGCCTTCGAGGGTGCGGAGACGGCTTTCGCCTCGGATGCGGCTGACCTTACGCTACTCGAACGCTACGTCACCGATTATCCGGATGGCGCCAACATAGCCCAGGCTCTTCTTGACATCGCCTCAGGGCGTCATGACAAGGGTGATTCGACGGGTGCCCTTATAGCTATCGACAAGTTGCTGGCAGTCCGGGGTGACTCCCCCCAGATGCCCGAAGCCCTTCTGCTCCGTGCTGAGATTCTCGAGGCTGGCGGGGCGACACGTCGCCGTGAAGCCCGCGATGCCTGGCGCGACCTCGAACAGAGAGGAGGCACTGAATATGCAGCCGACGCCTATGCCGGAATAATGCGCACCACCGACAACGATCAGGAGCGCCTCCGTTATGCCACGCTCGTGCGCAACAGCGGCGGTCTTCCGGCCGATCTTCTCGAGGAGGCCGAGTTTTATGAGGCGGTGGCCGGTCTTTCCGGAGGGAAGAAGGAGGCAGAGGCAACCCTCCGCCGTCTTGCCGCCAATCCGTCGGGTCTGACGGGAGCCAAAGCCGCCGTCACCCTCGGTCAGCATTATCTCGACGTAGGGAATGTGTCTGAAGCCGAGCGTGTGCTCACGTCATTCACCGACGCGGGATCACCCCACAGCTACTGGCTTGCGCGAGGTTTCATTGACCTCGCTGACGTATGCGAGAAGCGCGGGAAGACTTATCTTGCGGTGGAATATCTGAAGAGCCTGCGCGACAATTATCCCGGGGATGAACTCGACATCCACGACATGATTTCGACACGCCTGAAAAAATGGAAATAAGAAGTATGGGAAAGATCATCTTGAAACACCTCTGTGCGGCTTCGGCTCTTGCCGGCTCCATCTTCGGCGTGTCTGCGCAGCAACTGCACGAGGAGATAAGTGTCGACGGACGCTACGTCCCCGACGTGATCCGCATTGACCGTATCAACTTCCTTCCGAAACCGGTTGAGACACGCCTCAACACACGCCCGATGGAGTATGAGAGCCACGGTGTGGCGGCCTCCTTCATCCCTTCGATGGTGGCGATGCCGGCAACCGGATGGCGCGCCACGCGCACCATCTCGTCAAACCGGGGGTATCTGGAGGCGGGTACCGGCTCATGGCTCAATTCCACACTAAGCGCCGGCTACCGCTTCCTTGACAATTCCACCTCCCTCTTCGGAGTGCGACTGCAACACAATTCCACATCCCTCTGGAAGCCTGCGGGGATAAGGGAGGGAGATGACACGCGCCAATACCGTTATGACGAGGCGTTGGGTCTCTACGGGTCGCACGTGTTCAAAGGTGTCGGGCAACTCGACGCCGCCCTTGATTATCATGTTGGCTCATTCAACTATTACGGTTATTTACCGTCGGCAGTCACCCCTGAAAATGAAAATACGGCAGCCCCGGGGCAGACCATCAACGATGTGGCTTTCCGCGCCACATGGCATCCTCTGCTGACCGCCGGCTCCACACTCCGATGGGAGACAGGGGTGCGTATGCGTCATTTCGCCTACCGTCAGCTGATACTTCCCGACGGCACCCGCTGTCAGGGTGGCCGCGAGACTGACATCGGCCTCGACGGGTCGCTCCGTCTCCCCTGGGACAACGGAAATTCCATAGGTGTCGACGGCAGTCTCGACATCCTTACCCCCAATCTACATTCCGACTACGCGCTCCTTACGATTACACCCTATTACCGATTTACCCGCGGTCTGCTCGACATACGCGCCGGTATAGACGTAGACCTGAGTTTCAATGCGGGGGAGAAGGGTGACCGCTATCCATTCATCCATCTCTCTCCGGATATCCGTATCGGGCTTCAGCAGGGATGGTTCGGCGCCTTCCTTGACCTTACGGGAGGAACACAGGCCACAACGCTCCCTTTCCTTCACGAGCTTGATTATTACGGTATTCCCTCCATCCTTTCCACACGCCCGATACACACGCCGCTCGATGCCACATTCGGAATCAACCTCGGTCCCTTCTCCGGTTTCTCAGCCGGTGTGGAGGCCCGCTGGCGCTCCAACCGCGGTGTGCCTTTAGGCGGATGGTATATGGCATGGCTCTCGCAGGGAGATACCCCCGTCGCGGGATTGACCCCGGCAGAGGGTGAAACTCCGATGTATTGCTCTTCGGACGCACGGATAAATATCCACGGAGCTTCTTTCGGAGGGCGCCTGTCCTATGAGTGGGGTGAGACTCTCGCGCTCCGGCTGAAAGGGTCGTGGCAACCTCAGGATGGACGTAAAGGATTCTTCAATGGTTATGACCGTCCGAGGGTGACGCTCAATGCGTCGGCCACGGTGCGCCCGGTAAAGCGGCTGACGCTCACTGCCGGGTATGACTACCGGGGTGTGCGGCGGATATATACGATGACAGAACCACTCCCGGAGGGACTGACCGTAGGAGGGTATGAGCCCGTCTTGCAGTCGCTCCGTCTCCCGGATCTGACCCTGCTCAACTTCTCGGCGGCCTGGAACTTCACCGATGATTTCTCAGTATGGCTTCAGGGCGACAATCTCCTCGGCAGGCATGATCAGGTGCTTCCGATGCAGCCAACGCAGGGGGTCGTGGTGACGGCGGGAGTGAAATGGCTCTTCTAAGAGTCCGTCTCATAATATTTGAAAGTCTCTGGGGCGGACTCTAACAACCAACCGGACGCGGAGAGCGTTTAAAAGAAAAATGGATTTACGATGAAATTGACATTGACATATCTTAATGAAGATGACAAGGCTTATGGCCTTGCCGGAATGGTAATCTCCCTTGCGAGCCTTCAGGCCATCGATAGGATTGCGGAGGTGAGTCTTGATGCCGAAGGACCGATGGTGGAGTTTTCCCACCGCTATTATTTCCCCGGCTCACTGAGTATCTCGCCTAAAGCGTCATGGGATAATCTCGTGCAGAATTTTCACCTCACCACATCGATGGCCGTGGCCAATGTGCTGGCGCGTTCGGAGGTGAGGATGAAGGAGGAGGCGCCGAAGGAGGTGATGGATGCCATCTTCAGCGTTGTCGAGAGCGAGGGAAAGGATACCTGCTCGCTCGAGGAAGACGAGATCGAGAACCTCTACAACAATGCGCTGATGCGCGCCCGCAGGCTTTTCCGCAATCCCCGTCTGCATCCCGCCATCGAGGAGTTTGCCAAAGTGATTTCACGCCGTCGCCGTCTCTCCGGAATGGAACTTCGCGACGAGCTTCACTATCTTCAACTTATCTGAAATTAAGCGTAGTTGATACGTTTCACGTCCGTGCGGCCACGTGCCAGCGCGGACGTCTTTTTACCTCGATGTAGATCTTTCCGATGTATTCCCCGACGACACCGAGAGCCATGAGCATTATGCCGGTGCAGAACCATATCGAGAGCATAAGCGAGGCCCACCCCTCGATGGTGGCCCCTGAGAAGAGGCGCACGAGTACGTAAATGCCGATTCCGAGTGCCGTAAGGGCAAAGGCTATACCAACCCAGAAGATCATCCTCACCGGTCGCACGGAGAAAGAGGTGATTCCGTCGATGGCGAAATCGAGCATCTTCCTGAAGGGATATTTCGATTCTCCGGCGCGGCGTGGCAGACGGTCGTATTCCACGGTCTGCTGACGGTAGCCGAGCAGGGGGACGAGTCCGCGCAGGAAGAGGTTGCGCTCACCATATTCGAGGAGGTCTGCGACAGCGCGTGCGCTCATTAGGCGGTAGTCGGCATGGTTGGGCAGACTCTCCACCCCGAGGGAACTCATCGTGGAATAGAAAGCGGCTGCCGTGGTCTTTTTCATCCAGGAATCTGAACTGCGGTCGCGACGCACACCGAAGACAATCTCGGCTCCCCCCTCATAGGCAAGTATCATCTCGCGGATGGCTGAGATGTCGTCCTGAAGGTCGGCATCGACCGTGACGCAGGCATCGCAGTGTGGGAGTGCTTCCTTCATGCCGGCAAGCAGGGCGGATTGATGACCGTAGCGGCGACTGAGGCTCACGCCACGCACCCTCTCGGATGCAAGCGAGCAGATACCCTGCCATGTGGCATCGGTGCTTCCGTCGTCAACGAAAAGGATGAAGCTCTCGGGCGCGACGCGCCCCTCGGCGGTGAGTCCGTCGAGTAGGGAGAGGAGTGCCGCAGCCGTGTGTGGGAGCATCTCTTCTTCATTGTGGCATGGCGAAACGATGGCGAGGCGCATCTGTTTGGGTTATAGGTTAACGGTTAGGGGTTATGGCCGGTCATTAAGAACCGGTCTTTGTCTCTCAGGGTTTTCTTCTCTATGGAGGCGCGGAGAGCATCGGTGAGGTCTACTCCGGTCTGATTGGCCATGCAGATCAGCACCCAGAGCACATCGGCCATCTCCTCGGACAGGGATTTACGCAGGTCTCCCTCCTTGGCGACCTGATCGCCGTAGAGGCGCGCCACGACCCTTGCCAGCTCACCGGTCTCCTCTGTCAGCAAAGCCATGTTGGTGAGTTCGGAAAAGTAACCTTTCCCTATGTCGCGGATCCAGGTGTCGACAGCCGTCTGAGCTTCTTTAATTGTCATGGTCGGGGATTATATGGTTCAGATTGATTTCAGTGTGGTGGTTTTCGGGGTAATCTCGAGACTCACCCGCGCCCCTTCGATGAGGGGGCGGTTGTCATCGACATGCCCGACGGGGAAACCGAAGGCGATCGGTATGTTGTCGATGCCGAGGCGACGGAAGAGGGAATCGGCCATCTCCTCGACACTGTTGAAATTGCGGTCGGGGCGGTAATCGGTAAATTGGCCGACGATAAGTCCGCGGATCTTGCGGAGCGTGCCGCTGAGGTAGAGGCGCATCAGCATACGCTCCACTGCGTAGATGGCTTCCGAAATATCCTCGATGAAGAGGATGACGTCCTCATCCTCCTTGACGTCGAGGATGTCGAATGGTGTGGCCGCGAGTCCGGAAAGCACTGCAAGGTTCCCACCCCGGAGTTCACCGGTGGTTTTACCGAGGCGGCTACGGGGATCTGTCGGGGTGACGATCTCCATCTCCTGTGTGCCGGTAAGGATTCCCAAAAGTTCGCGGGTGCGTGGATTGTCTGAGGGGTTGAGAGTGAGGTGCTTCGCCATCGGGGCATGCAGGGAGCGTACTCCCGCTTTCACCCATAGGGCATGGAGGGCTGAGACATCGGAGAATCCGATCAGCCATTTGGGGTTTGCGGCCACGAAAAGGGGGTCGAGGTCTTCGAGGAGGTGAATACAACCGTAGCCTCCGCGTGCGCAAAGGATAGCCTTTATGGAATCATCTTCAAGGGCACGGCGCAGGTCATTGAGGCGTGTCGGTAGCGGCGCGGAATAGGAGCCGGAGGTCTGACCCGCGGCGGATGGAAACACTACGGGGTCGTAACCTTCGTAGCGCAGGAACGCTTCAGCACCTCTGACGTATTCTTCACGCACGGCTGAGGCAGGGGAGAGGATTGCTATCCTCTCTCCTTTCCGCAGGTATGGGGGTATCTTGGCCGGTGACATTCTTTGTAATGGATTATCCGTGGTTTTTAACCGTAGTTTTTTACAGGGAGACGGGTCAGTTGACCTGCACCTTTATTCCCGTCTCGTGCTCGATGCGTCGGCCGATGGCAAGGAGTTCCTCCCGGTCTACCTTGCGCAGATTCTCCTCCGGAGTTGAGCGGTCGATGCTGTATATCATGATCTCCCGAGGTGATATGGTGCGGTAGGCTTCGATGAGCGCGTCGACTTCCGCGGGAGAGGTGTTGTCGATAGTGGCTCCTTCATGCTCGCCACGCAGGAACATGGTCTGGATTATGCCGTTTCCGGCGAACCGACGCAGACCCTCAACTACCTTGCCGACGGTGAAGCTTTTTTCATTGGGGCGGTCGATGAGGCGCATAGTCTCCTCGCGTGCGGAGTCGAGCTTGAGTATATTGTTGTCGACACGGTCAAGAGCCCGCGCCACTTCAGGCGAGAAGATCCGTGTGGAGTTGGTGAGCACCGACACTTTCGCATCCGGACACAACTCATCGCGCAGGGCTATGACATCGTCGATGATGGCCGGGAAATCGGGGTGTATGGTCGGCTCTCCGTTGCCGGAAAACGTGATGACGTCCGGGTGTTCCCCGGCTTCGCGCATCGCGGTCAGTTTCTCGCGGAGGTCACGGGCTACTTTCTCTCGTGGGGGTAGGCCGGCTTTGCCGGGTCCCTGCGCGTTGAATCCGGCCTCGCAGTAGAGGCAGTCGAAGGTGCAGACCTTCCCGTCTGCGGGGGAGAGGTTGACACCTAACGAGACTCCGAGACGCCGGCTGTGGATCGGCCCGAATACCGTGGAATGAAATAGTACAGTCTGGTTCTTTCCCATATTCTGATTTTATGAGATGGACTCTTCGATGATTCGCATCCCGGGAAACAAAGGTAATCATTATTTCCTAAATAATGGGCGGCGCGGGGGGAGGATTTGGCGGGGAGCGGGATTTTTTATAATTTTGTGGACATGATGCAGGAGGAAAAATCAACGAGTGAAACTGCTCAGGCGACCGTTGGCGGTGAGCCGGCGAGGCGACTTACTCTCCGGAAGGGGGAGAAGCTCCGCCATCGTTCCCTTGTGGAGACTCTTTTCCGCGAGGGGGAGAATCTCTATGAATTTCCTTTGCGTCTCACCTGGCGTGCCCTCGGTGAGGGTGAGCTGGAGAAAACTTTCCGCGACAGGGTGCCTTCACGTATCGATCCCCTTCAGATGCTGATCACCGTGCCGAAGAAGAAGCGGCGCCATGCAGTGGACCGCGTCCTGATGCGCCGCCGCATCCGTGAGGCCTACCGTCTCCACCGCCTTCCACTGCGCGATGCGGTCGAGGCGAATCCCGATTTCCGCACGCTCGGGATGGCAATCATCTATATCCATCATGAGAACCTGCCATACGCCGTGATCGAGAAGAAGATGAAGTCTCTATTCAGAAAGCTTGCCGCCCGCATAAGCGTGGGGGTGGAAAGTGACGTTAAATCATTATCTCGGTAATGGACAGTCTCACGCGTCGCCTTCTCATTGCACCGATACGCTTCTATCAGGGAGCTATCTCACCGATGCTTCCGGCTTCCTGCCGCTTTCAGCCGACATGCAGTGAATATGCCGCGGAGGCTATCCGGAAGCATGGAGTGAGAAGGGGAGGATTGCTGGCTCTTCGCCGTCTCTCGCGGTGTCACCCCTGGGGAGGAAGCGGCTTTGATCCCGTGCCGTAGTTTACTGCTTCTTATCGCATAATAAAATGCAAAGGATAATAGACATACATACTCATCACCACGCTCCGGCTCCGGAAGCACTGATTTCTGTCTCTCCGAAGGAGTTCAATCCGGTGGAGGGGCAGCTGTATTCAGTAGGAATACACCCCTGGACGCTCCCTGCCGGTGTCACTGAAGATGACTGGAGACTCCTTGAGGAGGTGGCCGTGCATCCGCAGGTGGCCGCAATCGGGGAGTGTGGCATAGACCTGCCGAAAGGTGGGCCGCTTTTCATCCAGATGCAGGTTTTCCGTCGTCAGGCCGAGCTCGCGGAGCGTGTCGGCAAACCGTTGGTGATTCATTGCGTGAAGGGGCAGGAGGTCTTGATCGGTATCCGTAAGGAAATGAAACCGGCGCAACCATGGGCAATCCATGGTTTCCGTGGAAAACCGACCGTGGCGAAGATGCTTCTCGACGCAGGGATGTGGCTTTCCTTCGGCCCCATGTTCAATGCCGAGACTCTGAGGAGCGTGCCGGCCGACAGGGTGCTTGCCGAGACCGACGAATCCGATGCGACAATCGGGGAAGTGATTGAGGCTCTGAGCTCCGCGCTTGGCGATGTGTCGCCCGATGAGCTGACGCAGACAATCCTGCATAATGCCGCGACTTTCCTCTCCCTCTGACCCTTACATAATTCGAAACCATTGTCATGAAAAAGATAACATTCCTTCCCCTGCTCCTGACATTCTGTGCCTCGAGTGCCCTGGCTGAGACACCTCTCCGTCTCGAACCGATACGCTACGGTGATTTCTCAGAATGGGTTGAAAGGGGCATCACGGAGTCGAAAGTGCTCGGAGGACGCCATAAGACGGTCTTTGAGATTGGTCCGGCGGCCAAGATTGAGGGAAACAAGGCATATGTACCGGCGGGTGGATCACCCTGGGCTACGAGCAATGTCTATGCGAAAGTGTCGGGGATTGTGAAGGCTTCCAATACCGTCACCCCCTCTGAACATGACGGCAACCGTTGTGCGCGTCTTGAGGCTAAGATGGAGGATGTGAAAGTGCTTGGCCTGATCAATATGGATGTGATGGTGACCGGCACCGTCTTTCTGGGTCGTGTGTTCGAGCCGATCACCGGCACGAAAGGACCTTATTCGAAGATGGAGATGGGGGTGCCGTACACGAAGCGACCGAAAGCGCTGGTCTATGATTTCAGTATAGATATGCCGGAGACTGACAGCCGCACCAAGGCGACAGGTTTTTCATCGAAGAAGACTCTTCCGGGTCGCGACAACGCGGAGGTGTATGTGCTCCTCCAGAAACGGTGGGAGGATTCGCAGGGTAAGCTATATGCGCAGCGTGTAGGCACAGGTAGGGAGCGTTATTCCCGTTCCGTGCCCTGGACGAAAGGGCATCAGTTGCCGATTCATTACGGCGACATCACGCGTGAACCGTTCTATAAGCCCTGGATGGGTTTGTTGGCGGGGGAACGCGCTTATTATGCCCGCAATTCAAAGGGTAAGCTTGTGCCTGTTGAGGAGGTCGGCTGGGCTCCGGCCGATGCTCAGCCCACGCATGTGCTTGTGATGGCCTCCACGACCTGCGGCGAAGCCTTCATCGGCACCGAAGGCCTCACCCTCTGCCTCGACAACGTCGCCTTCGGCTTCTGAGGTTAACCGCTGACTCCTAAAACAGATAATTTAACTTTAAGGATATTATGCAGCAGCGACTTAAGGTAAGGGATATACAATATCTTATAGAGGGTTTGACGGTTGATCTGGCAGAATTTCTGATGGCTGACTATAATTTAGAATTGAAAGAAGCATTGAATGTCATTTATGAGTCTGATACTTATGCGAAAATATCAGATCCGGCCACTGGTCTCTATTATCAAGGCTCAAAATATGTCTACACTTATCTGCAAAACGAATTGAAGACAGGCAGTATGGTGTGATTAATATATTGGATTCTCCGAAAACAGGACTTCCTACATTCCCAAGCCATGATTTCTCGTACTTTATTTAAGCAACATGACTTATCGGTAGGATCTGAAAAGAAATTTGATAGTTGACTAAAGATTGCGATTGTAACATAAGATTTTATTATAAAATCATAATTAAACCTTATTTCGGAATATTTTATTTTTTTTCTTAAAAAACTTGCAAT
>CAZMHE010000068.1:0-13369 GCA_964566015.1 uncultured Sangeribacter sp.
ATGTTTCGTTTCTGCTCCTTAGCGGACACCGAAAAATAAAGCTAAATCAATAAAAAGTTAATAATTCATAAAGGATAAATATGAAAAAGGACACATTGGTTGAAAGCATCCTTAATAAAGTGATAGACCTGAAGGATCTTGGTAAAAATGCTGAAAAAGCCGCCGCTAAACTCTTGAAAGATAATACAAAAAGCGGCTGCATAGGCGTAGCAGTAATCCTGATCAATAAGGTTGGGTCGTCTTGTGCAACCGCAGGCAATAAGTCGGAACTCAAAAATAAAGATCTCGTAAAAATGCTTAAAGGGCAAGTAGCAAGCCTTGAAGCAGAACTGAAGAAAGATCAAGGAGGAGTTGACGAAGAAGCCGATAAACTTTTCGACAAACTCCAAAACGCAGTAGATGAAATGGATGACAAAGAGGCACTAATTGAGGTAATGACGGAAGCTGCTATAAGTACTGCATTAACTGGTGCAACAGCTCTTGACGGTCTGAAAAAAGTGAACAAGGCGGTTGGAAGCGTTCTGACCGATTCGGAGTTAGAAATCTTAGATAAAAATCTGCGAAAAAAGCATGAGGAGCAGGATGATGACGATGAAGAATAGTGACAAGATAAAGGCAGTCACTGTCATACAAAAATCCGTTGAGGGCACAATTCTCTGCACTGGTGGTTTAACCTCTACCCTAGATCAGGAAATTGGACTTACGGAGGAAGCCAAACACCATATTAGGCTTGCCGCTGATGCAAGTGAGCTGGCGAGTCTGTGGGCGATGCGAGCTATTACAGATATTGAAGCAATTAAAGCTGAAGAGGAGAAATAATGGAAACACTGGCAAATATATTACTAATTATCACAATGCTCGGTTCTCTTGGTCTGCTGATATTTGGATGGGTGGATATGTGCAGGTTCACAAAGAGAATGAAGGTGAGCGATGAAAACATCAAGAGCATTATAGATAAAAAATGTAAGGAAATCGAGGATGGCATTGGTAAGGAGTTGGCAGAAACTAAAAAAGAAAATGATCGTCTTAAAAAGCTCTGTGATCGAACGCTTGCCTCTGCAGAGGAACAGGATAAAAAGCTCGACCAGCTACAGAAAGAAAATGAGCAGCTTAAAGAAAAGATCAAAGCAAAACAATCTAAAAAATAAGTAAATTTAGAGGAGGTATAGATGTCAGGTACAAAGGCAGGCGGCTTGAAAGCAGCCGCAACAAACAGAAGAATCCACGGCGAAGACTTTTACAGTAATATCGGTCGTAAGGGTGGGCAAAACGGTCATACTGGCGGCTTTGCGGCTAACCCCGAGTTGGCACGAATTGCTGGAGCAATAGGCGGTCGCAAATCTCGCCGAGGTAAAGCTAAACCTAAAGACAGTACCTACAAGGATTTCTCATGGTAGTTGACATTTATACAACCCCCCCCCATAAATACAAAATTATCTATGCCGATCCAGCGTGGAGTTATAGAGTTTGGTCAAAGAAAGGGCAAGGCAGAAGTGCAGAGTCTCATTATACCACCATGAGCATCGACGACATCTGTAAATTGCCAGTCAAAGATATTGCCGACGATACTTGCGTTTTGTTTATGTGGGTTACATTTCCAACGCTCAAAGATAGTTTTGAGGTAATAAAAGCTTGGGGATTTGAATATAAAACCTGTGCATTTACTTGGGTAAAGCAAAATCGTAAAAGTAGTAGCTTATTTTGGGGTATGGGTTACTGGACTAGGGCAAATGCTGAGATCTGCTTACTTGCTACAAAAGGTAACCCCAAACGCATTTCAGCACGAGTCCATAGCGTTATCATTAACCATATTAGAGAGCATTCGAGAAAGCCCGATGAGGCAAGAGATCGGATAGTTGAACTTTGTGGAGATCTGCCTCGCATTGAACTATTCGCACGACAGGAAGCTACTGGCTGGGATTGTTGGGGTAATGAAGTATAAGAGGAGCAAAAATGGAATTTTTAATGTTTATTGGCTTAGCCCTGTTCTTTGCTCACGGATTAACCGTAGAGAACAAGCTAACCGAGATACTCGAAGAATTGAGGAAAAGAAAATGAGCAACCCATATACATTTAGGCATGAGTGCGAGTCTTGTGGTGGGCGACCAGTTCTCAAAGCTACTGGTATGTGTGCCGTATGTACTTATGGCGAGGCTGACAGTTATTGGGATTGGGCTAGTGAGTATTGGGCAGGTAGAGAGTTGAAGCTAGTCAAGCAGCATATCCATGGTCTCTACAATGAGATGAAAGGGTCAGGAATTGCTTTAGCACCAGAACTTCACAACCGTTTGCAGGCTATTATGCGATCGCCAAAGGAGAAGAGATGAAACGAGTCAATTGTTACTGGTTTCCATATATCAAGCCTGATGGGAAGGAATATGACGGCTTTTGGGGTAAAAATGGGTTCTATAATTTCGAGATTGGATATATCAAAATTGACGAAGACGGGCTTATTACTGATAAAAAAGTCCTAAGCAAAAGCTGTGATTCTATAATGTTTGAACAGGAATGTCTAATGCCAATGTTTGACTGCGTGGACGGCTTTCATATTAGAGTCCACGGTAGTCATATATTCAAATGGAGTGATGATATTGTATTATCTACTGCCATCTTAACTACTGGCATGCCCTTAGAAAAGGAAGCACATGAGTAAGATTCTTGCGATTCCCGATATACATCTCAAGCCTCGTATATTTGATCGAGCAGCGAACATCATCAAATCAGGTCAAGCAGACTTTGCTGTAGTGCTTGGCGATTTGGTGGATGATTGGGATCAATACCATAACATTAACCTCTATGAACGAACTCTGAACCGAGCCATCGACTTCGCCGAAGAATTCCCAAAGACAATGTGGTGCTATGGTAATCACGATCTATCATACATCTGGCGTATGCAGCAGAGTGGCTACTCATATACAGCTCAATTCACCTGTGAAAGCGGTCTTAAACGGCTTTATGCTGCTATTTGTCGTTCTTCCGATCATAATCCTCCGATGGGCGTTGTTCAGCGAGTTGGCAATGTTTGGTTCTCGCACGCTGGAGTAACTGAAGACTATGCCTTGCGATTGGTTGGCGGGAATACACACAAAGACGGCACTTCATGGGCTGATGACGATAATTTTATCTTTAATCTGTGCAATGATGCTAACATCCATGCGTTATGGGAAGAGGATTCCCCAGTTTGGGCTAGACCACAAGATGTATGGGGTAGGCAAGCCGAAATGTACAAAGCCGACAAAATTATGCAGGTGGTTGGGCATACACCGATGAGAAAAATAGCTTTCGTAGATAATCTGTTATCTGCCGATGTATTCTCTACTTACCAAGACGGCACACCTATCGGAGAACGCAAATTTGCCATAGTTGATACAGAAAAACAGAGTTGGGAGTATGCCAATGAAGATCTATAAAGCAACTACAAAAGAAGAAGCTGACAAGCTAATTGATAAACTCGTGGTATCAGATAATGTTCCCTTTGTAATGAGTGCGGAATACTGGCTCAACTCACAGTTTAGCGTTGCTAGATTCTATGGTGGCATGACTTTTAACAACATATATTATCAAATCGACTACGACACTGGCGACTTAGTGCGTAGTGATTGCTATGAGCTTTACGTCAGGTTCTATAAGAATGATAGACCAAAAATTAAGGAGGCATAGAATAAATGCAAAACCATATAGAAATAGTTAAAGCAGCTTTACATATTTTTGAAGTAGCAGAAGGCAAGACCCCCGATGTACGATTAGAATCATTCAAGCGAGATCTCGAAACGCCTTATTGGAAAGTCGGTTTTAGTCGAGTTGTAGAAAGAAACATTTTGGGTAATTGTGATAAAAGAGTGCAATACTTAGTAGTCATTGATTGCAGGCACACTGATAAAGAATATAGTGTCGTGTCTGTAGAAAAGGTTGAACAATGCGAGTAGTTACAGAATATAACGATAAGAGAGTGGATATTAAATTGCCTATTTCGAGGCATGATTCTAAACCCGATACGCCGAAAACATTAGCTAGATTATTGAACGAAGCATTATCAGCTCATGGGCTACAGAATGATCTAAAGGTTACTATACGAGATGAAATACCACAAGATTCCAAAAAAGCGACCAAGGATTCCTAAAACATACAAAAATGCAGAGTTGGCTCAAACTAAGTTCATCAAAAATCAGCTAGTGCAGAAAAATGGGGCAGTTTGTGCGATTTGTGGTAAACAAATCTTAAATAAAAAAGATTTGACTTTGGATCATATCAAACCAAAATCCAAGGGCGGTCTCACGACACTAGAGAATTGCCAGCTTGCTTGCCAAAAATGCAATATAAAGAAAGGTGCATCATGATTGGAAAAGAGACATCTATTCAGCTAAAAGTAGCCGACTATCTCGCACTGCAATACCCAACGATCATATTTCACTCTGACTTTGGGAGCGGTGTAAAACTCAACAAAGTCCAAGCAGCACTACAAAAGCGGCTTAATGGTGGCAGGAAGTCATACCCCGATATGTTTATTGCTCAGATGCGTTGGGTGCGACCATGCGATTTAATGGCATGGGGTTATGGAGTTAATTTTGGTGGTTTTATGGCTGGTGGGTTATATCTTGAACTAAAAAAGGACGGCATTAAACTTGTCCGTGACAAAGATGCTCGTAAAATCCTTAAAGGTGAATTCAAACTTCGGAAGAAAGGTGACTGGTGGGATCAACACACAGAAGAACAAGCCTTAATGCTGGAGCAGCTACGCCAGCGAGGGTATTGTGCAGAGTTTGCAGTTGGCTTTGATGAAGCAAAAAGAATAATAGATGAATATCTGAAAGGTTATAAGAATGAAGAAAAAGCTATTGAGTTCTAATGTTTTTGGCGTTGTCGTATTCTTCTTAGCAATAAACATACTATCGTTATGGATTTGGTGGATTAAGCTTATAGAGTGTGTCATATACGGATTTAGTTTGGGCTTTGTCGTCAGGGAGATTAAAGATGACAAATTATGATAAAGATGCTATCGGTAGGCGTGCTACACAGATTTATCTCAAAGGAGGTAAAACCTTTGAGCAGGCGTGCAAGGAAGCCGAGCAAGAATTCAAACTACGAGAGCAAGTGCCAAAGAATATAACTGACTTATTTGGCGGTATCTTTGGATGATGGAAGAAAGCCGCCTCTATCAAGCTATCAGTAATGATCCACAATACCAGTGGCACTTTAATGAGGTCTATAGTGATAAAAATAACTGGGGTATTAGTGCTGATGTAGATCCATCTTGCCTTGTATGTGGCGGCAATACCTATGAGCTTCTGTCAAAAATAATCCCTAAAAATAGAATTGTTTATGATTTCGGGGCAGCTTATGGGTTTCAGGCATATTGGTTTAAGGATCATAAAAGGTATGTAGGGATAAATCCACCTAGTAGCTTTGCTTCTATGCCATTCAGAACTGAAAACTCTATTTGGTTTTTCGGTACAATCCAAGAGTTTTTCTCGCAATTTGATGTCGAGGAAGACTCATTTGCTATCTGCAACTATGTACCAGACGAAGAAGCCGAGGCTCTTGTGCGGTTACACTGTCCGCACTGCTTCGTGAATTATGTCACTAGAGGTGACTGTGCAGCTATATTTGAGGGATAATTGTGGCGAGTCTTCTCTGAATCGAACAGAGTCCATCGGTTTTGGAGACCGATATTCTACCAATAAACTAAAGGCTCTGGTCAGGATGGTGAGACTCGAACTCACGACTTCGTGTTCCCAAAACACGCACTCTAAACCGCTGAGCTACATCCTGTTATGGTATCACCTGTCGGATTCGAACCGACACTAATATGCCTCTACCAGTTGGGCTAAGGTGACATATTTTGGTGGAGATTATGGGCATCGAACCCATGTCCTGCCAAGTTACTTCGAACTTATTTCTTTAGCCGTTTTCGTTCTTCACTTGGAGTCTAGACCTATCCTATCCCCTTGTGGTGTCGCCTCTCCGAATCGCACGGAGATCTTTGGTGCTTCACGCCAATGTTTTACTATTAAACTAAAGCAACAGATGGTAGCTGTGCTGAGATTCGAACTCAGACCTAAACTGGGTTTGAGCCAGCTGCCTCTACCGATTGGGCTACACAGCCATTTGGCTTCGAGAGCTGGATTCGAACCAGCAGAATTCAGCTTCAAAGGCTGACGACTTTACCAGTTTGTCCACCTCGAAATGGTGAGGCATAGCAGATTCGAACTGCTTTTTCTGGGTTGAAGACCCAGCGTCTTAACCTTTGGACGAATGCCCCATTGCTTGGTAGGGGTGGGTGGTTCTGCCCCACCGACATCGCAGTATCAGAGCGATAGTTTACTATTAGCCTACACCCCTAATTGGTGCTGGAAGTAGGATTTGAACCTTACTTAGGCAGCTGCCGACAGCTTTACAGGCTGTTGTGACTCACCAACTTCACCGTTCCAGCATTGGTTGAGGATAATGGTACTGCCCCATTGTCAATCGTGTATAAGACGACTGCTCTACTTTTGAGCTAATCCTCATTATGGCGGAAGACAGAATAATCGAAATCCATACCTTGCGATACCATCGGTTTAGCGAACCGTGCCAGCACCTCGCTGATTTATCTTCCGTATTGGCGGAGAGCAAGGGAGTCGAACCCTCAAAGGCTTTCACCCCGACTGTTTTCAAGACAGTTTCCTAACCATTCGGCTACTCTCCACTTGTGGCTGCAGGAGTGGGATTCGAACCCACGACCCTCGCTTTAACAGAGCGGCACTCTACCAGCTAAGCTATCCTGCATGATCTTGGTTGGAGGAGCGAGAATCGAACTCGCCTAATTGAGTTTATGAGGCTCACCAGTTCACCAGAACTGTATCCTCCATTATCTGTTGTTAATTGGCTCAAGAGATAGGATTCGAACCTATAAACTCTGCTTTCAGAGAGCAGTGGCTTTACCAGTTTGCCCACTCTTGATTATGGGGTGTGCAACGAGAATCGAACTCGTATTTCTAGTGCCACAAACTAGCGTCTTGACCATTAAGACCATACACAACATATGCGACTACCTCACCTACTCAAAGAATCTATGGATTCGTATCGGCGAGGTAGAACCTTTTTGGAGATACCAGTCGGACTCGAACCGACATAATACAGCTTTGCGAACTGTCGCCTAACCAATTCGACCATGGTATCGTGATAACCATTTTCGTGACTTGGCGAAAATGGTCTATTTGTTGTCTAATTCCGTTTTGTTAAAGTAATTGTCGCACCTACTGGGATATTTCCATAGATGCCCTGTTCGTGGAGCTGATTCGTGTAGTATTCTACATCGCCGCCTGCTCCCCATAAGCCATGACTACTTTGCAAACCAAGGTTAAGTATTACTTGCCCGAAAGTGTCACCCTTTTTATATCTGTAAGTTACTGCATTATTCTTTGTAGTGCTACCACTACTAGACTGCTTCGGCTTATCATCGGCAGAAACCGAAGTGGTTGAAGAAACAGGCTGAGTAACGACCTGTGTAGTGGTAGCCTTATTCCAAGCTTTGTATCGAAACGCCCCAGCAAATGATGTTTTAGCAATGTTCACTATATTAACTGCACTTCCTCCAGCTGCACACGGTGTTCCGCCTTGGTTTTGCCCTAGAATCTGCATATAACTACCCGACCAGCCAACGAAGAAACCGATATGATTTGGTCGCATTGTTACAATGTCGCCTGCTTTGAGATCTTCCACATTATAGATTAAATCGAATTGACTGGATTTATTGACCTCTCGTTTCAGATCCCAACAACCTATAGCAAGACCGTTGCCAGTGAGTAGCGATAAGCCGAGCTGTTGCCACAATAGAGCTGCATAATCCCAGCACTGCTGACCGTAATAATTATCGATGTCGTAGCCTCTGCCTAGAGTTGCGTTCTTAAAGTTCTCAAAGGTGTCAATTGGTACGGAATAATGTTGACCTATGCCTCCCTTTTCTTCCCATTCTCCGTGTTTTTTGGCGTAATCTTTTGGAGTAAAGAAGTCGGCAACATTCGCTATAATTTCCTGTACGCTGTTTGCAATAGTACCATAATCAGCTAGCTCGTCATCAAATTCAATGTCTAAATCTTCAGTATGACCAGCCTTGAGAATATAGGCAACATTGGAAACTAGACTAATAATCTGATAGCCAATACCAGTTATTACTGCTGTAATAAGAGTATTTTTTGAGACCGCTTGAGCAGCAGCACCCCATTCTGCTCCAAGGAGCTCGCCGTACCAACCTGCTAAATAAATTACAGATGCTCCACCAACAATTGCGATTCCCACTATAAGCCACTTGGCAACTCCTTTTAGTAGCTTATGCCAGTCAAATTCAAGATCTTGTGAATATAAGTTCTTAGCTATACCTGAGAGTAGGTTAAAGAAATAGGCGGCATAAAAGATACCTACACCAAGTGCTACGACTATAAGATAATCTATCATTTACGCTCCTCTCTCCAATAGCTTTGGATTTTCTATATACAGTTTTAGGTTGTTATGCTCTGTGTAGAATTCAGTTATATCTATTTGGTGCTTTATTGCCCATGCAGCATATGGCTTACTGATATGCGAGTTTCCGCCAAGTTTCTTGAAATACTTTCTACCAAGCTCAACTAGCGGTTCAACGTCATTTTCGTGGTGCTCTAGTGCCACCGTAATGTCAGTTGCCAAGGTCTCTAGATTGTTTTCTTCAAGTTCATCCTTTAGAACTCTCACTTCTTCTTTAGTCTCTTTGACCTCACCCTTTACCTCTTGCAACTCTCTTTTGAGTTCTTCCGTTGCCGCAGTTCCGTCTTTTACATGATTTTTGGTACGGTTTGAGATAATGGCGACGATGATTGTGCCAATCGTTGTAATAGCTATACCGAGAACGGATGTAGTATTAGCGTCCATACCTTTGCTCCATTAAAAAAGCAACTACCCAAAAGATAGTTGCGACTGATTCTTACTTTGAGTATATCATAAAATGAGGTGAGAGTCGATAAGCCTCATTGAAATTATATACTATGCGTTGCATAAAATAGCGTTACCCTAATAACTTCTTTGATATGTGTAGATTGTTGTGCTGCCAACTGTACGAGTTCCAAGTTGTCGCCAGCTTCCGCCAAAAGTTTCCTCCGGTGAAGTGGCTTGCGTAGATTCAAAAATTGCACCAACTGGATAAAGTTGCTTGAATACTTGGTCTTTAGCCTTAAGATACAGACCTTTGTCATATCCGTCTGGCATACAGTTAATACTAATACGCCCATCAGAACTAAAGAACATTATTGGAATACCTACAGAAACCTGACCGCTTATTACGGCAGATGATAGACGATCTGTAATTTGGAATTCAAAATCCCAAGCTGAGCTATTGTCTAAGTCAAATAACACTCCGCCAGTAGCCCCCATAACAACACCTTTTCCGTCTTTTTGCGATGTCGTGAAGCTCAGCTCTTGCCAGTTTTTCCAATCACCCCCTTGAGCCTTCTTGTAGCGGCATTTAATGCCTGTGATGGTGTTCTTATCTACACCGCCTACTGGCACTAGATAGAATTCACCCTCTAGCTTTACTGTCGTACGATCTTCAAACCCATTTAACCTCTCAATCTTAGGGGTAAGGGTTGGGGCAGCATAATCTATAACTTGAATATCCTTATAGATTGAGGTAGAGATAGAACGGTTATCAAACGCCTTAACCATTAAACGTTGATCGCCAGCATTTAGTACCGTTCCAAAATTCGCCGATACGTCAGCTGTATTCGAGAATGCTTGCGTAATACTAATAGCACCAAGTGTAAAGGTATATGATTTACCAGTGGTTGCCTGTCGAGGGATCATTTTGTCGGCTACTGGAACTGTTGCAATCAGGTTTGACTTTCCCTTTACAAGTACCTGGTTGCTGCCAGTGACGGCGATAACACTAGAATTTGAATCACGATAAGTAAAATTCGTAAAAATTGGAGCGACTTCACTAAGCCTAAAGGTTGCATTGACCTGTGTTGTTTTAGTGCCAATAAAGGTGCTGCCAATGTATGTATCCAGTTGTACAGTCACGGCAGTAGATGACTTCTGCGTCTCTTGGGCGTAAATAATGCCCTCGTCTGTTGCCGAATCCCAGTTCGTGCTTGCTCCAATGCCAGAAATCGTCCTAATCGTGCTACTATTAACTCGAATTGTAGCAGTATGGGTCATACTGCTCCTTTGGCGATTAGTACGCAGAGGAACGCTATCCCCAACAGTAAACGCAGAGAGCGATGGAGTAGAAGCTCGGTTATAATCATAATCGTGGCAGTCGTAATATAGAACAGTGCCACTCGAAACTGTCTTGAGCGTCCATCTAATCCTATTTCGTCCAAGACCATCATATTTTAGGCGTTGTGTTTCGGTAAGAGAGTAGAACTTTTCACTGAGCTGTCCAGCAGCTTCTGCTTGATATGTCCACTCTGACAGCGTACTAATGTAGTTGCCTGAATCATCAATTTCCTCACAAGCGACATGAACCTGCACCCCAGTCCTATTCATCCACCAGATACGGGCAGTTATAGCGTTTGATTGAGAGGTAGCATTGATACCTAATGCTGAAAGCTTAGTGATGAACGCCGCTAAAGTGCAGGACATTGAGCCTGAACTGCTGAGGTATGCCCCCATATTTGCAGTTGACCACGAGCAATTGATTGTCTTAGCCTCATTATGGCTAATGCTTTTTGTAGCGGTAGCAAAAGTAATCCAGTCATTGTTGTAGGCAGGGATTGTGCTATAGGAATTATAGACCTGTGGGATCGTAAATGTTTGCCCATCAATAGTAATATAGATATTACAACCGTTGCCATATTGAAGTGTTGCACCATTATAGCTATTTGTACGGCGGTATTGTAGCCTTGCCGTAATAGTGGATGTATTTCCAGACCTACTCTCGTCAACAACTAACCGAGCTACGATATACTGACTTGCTTTAACTTCTCCAGAAACCCAACTCATTCTTTAATTCTCCTTTTTTACTAACGCCCAACCGTTAGAGCGTGAAACTATCTTTAACGGAGGCATATCAAATTCTGATCCTATTATTGCTTTATCACTACTAACGCTATTAGAATCAAGCTGATAGCTTTTTGTGCCATCCGATCCGCTAAAACCAAGCGGTGTCTGCGTAGAATAAGTATTTGGCTGAGTACTAGACTTCACCTTGACCCCATTGACATCGATGCTAACTTGAGTGTTAGCAAACTCACCATTCGCCTGAGTCCATTGGGCAACATAATCACCAGTAGCAAGCATCATATCAGTAACAGTAAAGTCACTATCCGACGATCCGTAAACAGCCAAATCAAGATAACTATTTTTTGGTATAATACCCTTGATTGAATACTCCTGATAATACGGCTCACTCTCAGGGGAAATCTCAATCTGATAATTGTTCACTCCGTCTGTAAGCGTAATTCTTCCATATCCACGAGCAGCTGTTTTCTTAATCTTTACAGAGAATGTATATTTAGTAGGCTCTATTGCACCGTCATCAGCTGCTACTGAGATACGTTGCCTTAGTGTAACGCCAGCTAGGACTATGATGTTGTTGGAAATAGAGCCACGATTAGCCGCTTCGCTACTAGCCATAACAGCCAAGCTGCCTGCGTTTTCCATTTCAACGCTCCAGCTATCTGGGATACCATCAGCCCCCAATACATAGCCTACGGAGTTCTTAATGAGGTTATTGCCACCTGAATTCTGAACAGCCGTAATAATAGAAGTGAGGTTCTGGATAATCTGCGTATAGTTGTCATTAACCACATTCTCTAGCGTGTCTTGTTTACTAACGGTAGATCTAATTTCTTGGTTTTGTTTATCTACCTTAATTTCCGTATTATAAAGTGTCTTCATGATGCCGCCAGCCATGGCATAATTGGTTTGCGTTTCTGCTGGAGCAACACTAGATATTACCTCTTTGATGCCGCCATCTAGTGTAAGTGAAATATCTGTAATGATGATTTCATATATATGATTCATGTCGTCCTGCACGGCAATACGATCTCCAACCTCATGCCAACCATGACCGATAGTAGTTACACTGCTAGGATAGAAATAAAAGCCCTTAGAAGCCTCTAGAAGCGGTTTAATGAGGTCTTGGCGGTCGTCATCAAGTATTTCATTGTTTGCAAGTTTTATTTCCGTCAAACCGTTCTTTTCTACACTTTCCGCATCGGTCAAGGCGATATTATCTTCCTGCGGCGTGCGAGCAAGCACAATTGCATTGACCTCGCCATACTTAGGCTCAACCTTAAACTTCTTCATATCTTCGTAAGTCCAAGTTTCCGAAACATCCCTTGCGAGCGGTCGGAACTCTAGTTCATTATCCGTGGTGACGATAGCCATAGTTGCAGTAGCACCGCTAATTTCTGCCAGAATATCACGATAAGTTGTCGTAGAGATAGATGCATACAGATCCTCAGCAATCTCATAGCTATAGTTTGGAAGCTTCGTAAAGTCCGTGCTAAGCGTTAAGCCGAAATGATTGGCAATCTGCGTAGCTAAGCTGGCAACCGTACAAGGAAAGGTGATACCGTCTTCCGTTTTATAGTCTGTTTTGCCCATGCATCCAATAAGGTCATATGCCGTAAAAGTAGTGCAACCTTTTTCAAGATCAGCTGTTTGCTCTTGCACAATAAAGACTCCCTGATTCATTCTTTCCCAGACATCAGCCACTGGATCAGTTAGAGCAGCCTGTTCAATCTTGAGTGATTTACCTATGAGATTATAGTTTACACCAAGCATCTTAATCGTAGCAGAACGAGTATTTACGCCGTAATAGTAGCCAGAAGACTTAATAACAATTGACTGCATAACATCGTCTGAACTGTACACGATATTATCTTCTACAACCGTCACCACTGCCCCAACACCATTCTTGATGTTTGGAGTCATAGCATCCTTAAAAGACTGTGAGGCGTTGATCATTAGAATCGCTCCTGTTCGCCATCGGCATAATAGCCAATCATGCCAGTCGGAGAATGCTTGTCTTTACTAACTGGCACTAAATTGACCGTAAAAGTCTTGAATAGACCTCGCTTCCGCTCCATTAGCTCAATCGGATAGCTACTGGCGTAGTAACAAGCTGAATTTGTACCTTTTATCTTGGCATCATAGTAAGTTGCCGTGAAATAAGGCATATCTAGAAGTTCGCAAAGCTTACTAACTTGATCTTCATTCAGGGCATCACGAAAAACTAGCTCTAGTTTTGGAAATACGCCGATGAGCGAGGCTGCAACATTGCCATTCATGTTCCGTTCGGCATCTTTCCAAAGCTTCTCACGGTTAATCTTGTAGCCGCTTAACCCTGAGATTCGTACGCCATTTATTTTAAGCAAATCGCCACTATACATTATCTCTTTTCCTATACAACAAA
>CAZMHE010000069.1:0-13351 GCA_964566015.1 uncultured Sangeribacter sp.
TCAAGCGCAACAACAAGGTGCGCGTGATCCGCGACGGCATCGTGATCTACACCGGAGAACTCGGTTCGCTCAAGCGCTTCAAGGACGATGTCAAGGAGGTGGTCAGCGGCTACGATTGCGGCCTCTCCGTTCAGGGCTACAACGACATCCGCGAAGGCGACCTCATCGAGGGCTTCGAGGAAGTCGAGGTCAAGAAGTCGCTGTAATGAGCTTCGTCTTCATCAATATCGGGAGCAATCTTGGTGACCGCCGGCTCGTGATAAGCCGCGGTGTAAGGAGTGTTGCCCTCGAATTTGGAGATTTTGAGATAAGTCATGTGGTGGAGTCGCCCCCCTGGGGGTTTGACTCCACCAATTCTTTCCTGAATGTCGGCATGATGTTCCGCTCCGACCTCGCCCCCGAAGAGATACTCGACCGTCTTCAGGCTATTGAGAAGTCCATCTCACCCGCGCCCCACCGCGACGCCGACGGTCGATACATCGACAGGATAATAGACATCGACATCATAGCCATCGACTCAATGCAGCTCGAGACACCCCGGCTGACAATCCCTCACCCCCGGCTCGCCGAGAGGAGATTCTTCCTCGAACCCATGCTGGAGCTCGCCCCCGCATGGAGGCATCCGGCCTCAGGACTGACTCCGCGCGAAATGCTTCTCAACATTGAAAAATCTTAAAGAATTGTTAAAACTTTTGACAACCGGCAATGTTAAGATGTAAGAAAGAGGAGATTGAAAGAACCCTGACCGCTATCCCCCCATGGTTGCCCACGGCCTTAGTGGTCATCGCCATCCTCTGGTTGACATTGGCACCCAGACCCCTTGGCGACGATCCTCCGGAGCTCTTTCAGGGAGCTGACAAGATTGTGCATGCTCTGATGTTCGGGGGTCTTGCCGTCACGGTTCTTTTCGACCGGCAGCGCAGCCACGGCTGGCACAGGGTAAAGCCCCTGTTCATATGGACAACGGCTGCCCTCTCATCTCTCTTCGGCATCATCATAGAGTATCTGCAGGCCTTGATGAAACTCGGACGAGGCTTCGACCCGGCCGATATTCTGGCCGATATTGCCGGAGCATCGGTTTTCTCTCTTCTCTGGCTTCTCCTTCAGCACTGTTGGGAAGCCGATTCCAGACAATGACGACCTCATCTAAAACGATATGTCAGAAGACACCACCGACAAGACCAAGTCAGCACCCGATAACGGCGCCCCCGGCAATGCTCCGGTGAAGAAAACCCGCCGTCATCTGATCCGCAATCCCTGGATCCGCATCCCGTTGAAGACGCTGATGTGGATTCTGTTGGTCATCATACTCATACCCGTGCTCCTCTACGTGCCCCCAGTGCAGACATTCGTCAAGAATATCGCCTGCAAGGTGGTGCGCAATTCCACAGGCATGGATGTCAGCATCGACTCCTTCCGCCTCCGCTGGCCACTCGATGTCTCCCTCAAGGGTGTCACCGTCCTCGAGGAGAGCGGCGACACGATGGTCAATGCCCGCGAACTTATAGCCGACGTCAAACTCGCCCCGCTCCTCAAACTCGACGTCAGGATCAACCGTCTGTCACTTCTCGACGGCTACTACCGTATGGTGTCGCCCGATTCGTCGATGATAATGAAGATACGAGCCGGCCACCTCGAGGCAGACTCCAAGAGCTCGGCCGACCTCCGCAACATGCGTATCCTCCTGAACAAGGCTACCCTTAAAGATGGCGATGTCTCCCTTTTCATGGATGTCTGGAAAAAACAACCCACCCCTGAAGACACAACCGCCACACCCTTCTACATATCCGCCGGTGAACTCGCCCTCGAAAACTTCACATTCCGGATGGGGATGCTCCCGACGATCGACACACTCGTCTTCAACACCCGTTCGCTCACCCTGAAGAAAGGTGTCATAGACCTTTCGGCCAACACCGTCACCGCCGGTTATCTCGGAGCCGCCGGCGGCAACGTCACCTACCTCACGCCGACTCCGGAATATATCGCGACACATCCGGCTCCGGTCGACACTGTTTCCGCGCCTACGCCACCGATGGTGATACGGGGCGACTCCGTCTCACTTTCCGGATTCTCGGCACTCTATGCCGTGAAAGACGCCACACCTCTCCCCGGATTCGACCCCTCCTATATTCAGGCCGACAGCATCAATATCGCGGTCAGCAATTTCTACAATGCCGCCACGACGCTGCGCCTCCCGATTGCATCCATGCAGGCCAAGGAGAGGAGCGGTCTCGACGTCAGGGAAGCAAAGGGTTTGATCGCCCTCGATGAGAACGGCATCTCCCTTGACAATTTCAATCTCCTGACCCCCTGGACTTCATTATCGGCCACCGCTTCCATACCTTTCGCCCTCATGGAGATGAAGCCGGAAGCCCCCCTCAATATCGAGGCCTCGGGATGGATAGGCCTCCCCGATGCCGAGGCTTTCATGCCTGACCTTATCACCTACACTTCAAAGATACCGGCGCGCACCCCTCTTGATCTCTCACTTAAGACGGAGGGCACCCTTTCAAATGCCAGGATTCCTACCCTGTCGCTCTCCATGCCCGGAATATTTGCCCTCAATGCCAACGGATATGCCGCCGACGCCCTCGACATGAAGAAGATGAAGGCTTATCTTGACTTCGACGGCTCTGTCTCCAATCCCGGAATCATCGACAATATCATGGGAGACATGGGTTTCAAGATGCCTTCCCTTAGCCTTAAAGGGAATGCTTCAGCCGACCATGAGACATATGCCACCAATTTCACGCTTCTTACCTCCGCGGGCGACGTAGCCGCCGACGGAAAGGTGAGCCTGACGGCTGAGTCTTACAAGGCAAAGGTCAACGTGCGCAATCTCGACGTGGCGCACTTTGCCCCCGCGACAGGCGTGGGAGCCGTCACCGCGAGTCTCCGTGCCGAGGGAGCCGGCTTCAATCCGGAACGTCCCCGCACACACACCGACATTCACCTCGACATAGCATCCCTGCGCTGGCAGCGTCAGCTACTGAAAGATATAAAGGCCGAGCTTCAACTCAACAAGGGTGTCTTCACTCTCGACGCCGTCTCCGACAATCCCGCCGTCAGTCTCAATCTTTCGGGCCACGGCACGATCGACGAGGATCTGTACACCTTCGATGTCGATGCAGACCTCCGCCACATTGACCTTCAGGCTATCGGTCTCTCCGAAACGCCAAACGGGGGCAACGCCCTCATCCATGTCGCAGGCAATGCCAGCCCCGCCAAATGGAACTATGCCGTAGGCATGGAGGCTTCAGACATCAACTGGATTCTCGGCAATCAGACACTGTCGTTTCCGGGCGACATCGCTCTCAGGTTTGACAGCGATCCCGTATCTGTAAAGGCGAATCTGGATGCCATGCTGACCAACCTCTCCTTCACCAGTTCCACCGGTCTGAAGGATCTGATCGACCGTTTTGCCGTGACGGGAGACACCGTGACGCACCAGCTCAAGAACAAACTCATCAACATTGAGGGAATCCAGCGTCAGCTCCCGCCATTCCTGCTTACCTTCGACGCTTCCGGCAAGGGTGCGCTCGGACGTTACCTGAACACGATCGGCTACACAGCCGACACCATCCATGCCCGCATAGGGAATGATTCCATCCTTCATGGCGGCATATCCACCCTCGGCGTCGGCAATGCCTCAATGAGGGCCGACACGCTGACTTTCGGCTTGCGCCAAACGGGAGACAAGCTCTTCTACCGCGCACACATGGGGAACCGCCCGAACAATCCCATCGCCGAATTTGCCGACGTCAATCTTGGAGGCTACGTCGGCACTGACCGCGTGAACATACTCGTTTCCCAGAGAAACCAGAAAGGGAAGAAAGGTTATGAGCTCGGTCTGACGGCTTCATACGCCGATTCTGTGGCCACCGTCCGGTTCAATCCACTCGACGCCACAATCGCCTATTTCCCGTGGGAGTTCAACGAGGGCAACTTCGTCAGCTACAACATAATCAACAATCATATCGAAGCCGACCTGTCGGCAAAGAGCCATGAGAGCTCCATTCTGCTCCAGACAGTCAAGGATCAGTATGGCAGCGATGCTCTCCATGCCAAACTCGAAAACATCAAGGTGCAGGATTTCCTCGGCATGATGCTCAATCCACCGCCGGTCACCGCCTCAGTCAACGCCGATCTCAACGTGGGTTATGCCAAAGGATGGCTCAAGGGGATCGGTGACATATCCGTCACGGATCTGTACTATGACAAAGCCCGTGTCGGCAACTTCGATCTCGGCATGCGCGGAGGCCTCAACAACGACGGCACCACCGCCGCCGTAGCTACCCTCAAGGTCGACGGCAGGGAGTCACTGATGGCAAAGACCCTGCTGCGCCCCGATTCCACCGGCACGCTCACCCCGGAAAACGCCACCCTCTCGTTGAAGCGTTTCCCCCTGCAGGTGGCCAACGCATTCCTCGGCAGGGATGTGGCGCGCCTGTCAGGCTATCTGAACGGCAAGATGTCGCTCGGCGGTTCCTTCACCGCCCCTGTGCTCAACGGAAATGTGGGCTTCGATTCGGTGGGCGTCTATGTCCCGATGATGGCCCAGTGGCTCGAGTTTGACAATGATTCGATCTCCGTGACCGACAACGTGCTCAATTTCGACCGCTTCAACATCTGGGGGGCCAACGACAATCCGCTCCTTATCGACGGCACAGTCGATGCCCGCCACCTCTCCGCGATTATGCTCGACCTGAGCATGAATGCCGACAACTTCCAGCTTGTGGGAAGCAAGAAGAGCGGCGGCAACGACATCTACGGCAAACTCTTCCTCGACCTCGATGCCACAGCCAAGGGTCAGCTCGACCACTTCAGCATCAACGCCAAGGTCAATGTGCTCAATTCAACCGACATCACTTATTCCATACCGCAGACCACGGCTCAGCTCACTCAGATGACGGATGGAGGGAATGTGGTGAAATTCGTCAATTTCAACGACACCACCAAAGTGCTCGCCACAGACACCATCGCTCCGGTGATGGCGATGCGCATCGTGGCGGCTCTCTCGATCGAGCCCGGCACACGCGTGCATGTCGATATTCCCGGCACCCTCGCCACAGGCAACGGCAAGGTTGACATCGAGCCCAACGGCACACTCAACTATTTCCAGAACTATATGGGCGACATGCGCCTCAACGGTCAGCTCAACATCCCCGCCGGCGACGCCGAGTATTCACTCCCGATCCGCTCGCTGCATCTGTCGCTTCAACCCTCGAGCTATGTGCGCTGGAGCGGCGACATCATGAACCCTCAGCTCAATATAGCGGCTGTCGATGAGTTGAAGACCAACCTCCTGGAGAACGGCAACTCCCGCTTCGTCAACTTCCTCGTGACGCTGAATGTAGCCAATACCCTCTCTGCCCCCAAGATCTCGTTCGACCTCTCGACCAATGACGACATGTCGATCCAGAACGACCTCATGTCGATGAGTGCCGACCAAAGGAGCATGGCGGCGATCAACCTCCTGCTCACGGGGCAGTATTCCGGTCAGGGTGTGCGCACCGCCAGCAGCGACCTCGCCCAGGGGATGCTCTTCAGCATGGTGACCTCCTCGATCAACAACCTCCTCGCCAACAAGGTGAAGTTTGTCAACCTCAGCCTCGGCGTCGACCAGTATGACAAGACAGTAAACGGAGAGTCGAGTTCGTCGATGAGCTACAGCTACACGATGTCGAAATCTCTCTTCAACGACCGCTTCAAGATCTCCGTGGGTGGCAACTACACCACCGACGCCTCTGCCGACGAGAATTTCTCGGAGAATCTCATAAGCGATATATCCTTCGAGTATATCCTCCGCCAGAACGAGAATATGACCCTGCTTGCCCGCCTCTTCCGCCACACAGGCTACGAGAGTATCCTCGAGGGTGAGATCACGGAGACAGGTGTCGGTCTCGTCATGAAGCGCCGTCTCAGCAATCTCTTCAACCTCTTCAACTTCCTTCCGCAACGCTTCCGCCGCGAATCTGATGCCGACAGCGACGGAAAGGGGAAAAACAGCGATGAGAAGGGGGAAAACAGCGATGAGAAGACGGAAAACAACAATTGACCGGATATGAAGAACAGACACCTACATATAACATTCGCAGTCTGCCTGAGTGCCTTCCTGGCCTCGGTGATCATGTCTTGCTCCACGACCCGGCGCCTCGGCCCCGGCGAGGTCCGCTACACGGGCGTTGGCAAATTCGATGTCAGGCTCCCCGAGGATGAACACATCACCCCGGCGCTCGACCTCAATCTGCGCAATGCCGTCAACTGCGACGCCAACAACTCTTTCCTCTTCCCCTTCCTGAAGATTCCCGTCGGACTCTGGACCTACAACAACTGGCCCGACTCCCTCAAAGGTATCAACGGCTGGGTCTATGACAAATTTGCCAAACCGCCGGTACTCATCGACGAGGTGCGCCCCGAGACCCGCGTTCAGATCCTTGAGAAGATCCTCGACAACAATGGTTACTTCGGATCCACGGCCACATACTCGATAGTCCCCTCACGCCACAACAGCAAGAAAGCGGCCATCGACTATACACTCACGTTGCGCAATCCCTTCCGCATCGACTCTATCATCTACCTCAACCACCCCGACCCGCTGGCCATGTATCTCGACAGTGTGGCCCGCCGGAGCCCGTATCTGAAGAAAGGTGAGATTTTCTGTGTCGATTCACTGGCAAACGAGCGCATTCGAATCACCAACACCCTGCGCAACCGTGGATATTACTATTTCCGCCCTGAGTATATAGAGTTTCTCGCTGACACGATCATCACCCCCGGCGCCGTGGCCATAAAGCTCACCATCGCCGCCAACACGCCCAATATGGCCAAGGAGAGATACCGCACCGGCAAGATTGTCACGACCGTTCTCCGCAGCGCAGGGGAAGGGGCCGGCACTCCCGACACCATGCAGACCGACAAGGGGGAGGTTATCGTGATGCGTCCGGCTCATCTCCGCAAGAATCTCATACCCTCATGCATCACGTTCCGCCCCGGGAAATATTTCTCCGTGCGCGACATGGACCGCACACAGACACGCCTCTCGCGTATCGGCATCTTCAACAATATCCAGATTCAGCCTATTCCCGCCGACACCACTTCAGGCCACGCGGTGCTCGATGTCTACAACACCGTGCAGTTCGACCGCCCGATGGAGGCTTCGGTCGAGGTCAACGCTTCCTCGAAGTCAAACAGCTATATCGGTCCGGGCCTCATCGGTACTCTCTCCCACAATAATCTCTTCGGAGGGGGTGAACGTCTCAGCCTTCAGCTCAACGCCGACTATGAATGGCAGACGGGTGGCAACAGCTCGAGCATCTTCAACAGTTATGAATTCGGTCTGACGGCCTCCCTCGCGTTTCCGCGTATGCTCGCGCCGGCTTTCATCAAGAGGAGGGAGCGCGAGCTCAACTGGACCACAGTGAGCCTCGGGGGAAGCATCCTCAACCGTCCCCATTTCTTCAAGCTTGCGGAGTTCAACGCCGGAATCACCTATGAATGGCGCTCCACACGCAATTCCGTCAACCAGCTGACCCCCTTCAAGCTCACCTACAACAAGCTTATCTCCACCACCCATGACTTTGACTCGGTGATGGCGCAGAATCCGGCGGTAGCACTCAGCTTCCAGAGCCAGTTCATACCGGAAATCACCTACACCTATACCCTCGATAAATTCCTCGAACGCGAACGCATCAACGGCATCAACTTCTCCTTTACGGTGACCGAAGCCGGCAACCTCTTCTGGGGCTTATGGCGCCTAGCGGGTGTCAAGGGGGAGATGAAACTTTTCGGCACACCCTTCTCGCAGTTCGTGAAAGGGCAGGCCCAGCTTGTCTACAGCCGTCGCCTCATCAAGGGTCTCGACCAGTGGCTCGTGTCGAGGGTGCTGATAGGCGCCGAACATGCCTACGGCAACTCCTCGCAGGTGCCCTATTCTGAACAGTTCTATATCGGTGGCGCCAACTCGATACGCGCCTTCACCGTTCGCTCCATCGGACCGGGAAGCTATCGCGCGGCCACCGATGTCCGCGACGGATATTTCGATCAGACGGGTACATTCAAGCTCGAACTCAATACGGAATACCGTTTCCCGATCGTGAGCATCCTGCACGGCGCCGCGTTCCTTGACGCCGGCAATATCTGGCTGCTAAAATCAGATCCACTCCGCCCCGGCGGCACGCTGAAGGCCTCCTCCTTCCTCCGCGACATCGCTCTCGGCACCGGCGTCGGTCTCCGTATCGACATCGGCATGATGGTGATCCGCGGTGACCTCGGCTACGGTCTTCATGCCCCCTACAGGACTGCGTCGTCACACTATTTCAATATCCCCTTCAGACATGCCTTCGCATTCCATCTCGCAATCGGCTATCCGTTCTGACAACGGCCTGATAACCTGTCGGAATATTTATGATGTGACCTGTTGAAACATTCATGATGAGACATCCACTCTCAGCGTCGGAACGCCGCGGAATTATCGTGATCGCCCTTGTCGCACTCTGCGTGACGGGGGCCGGAATAATCGTGCCCCGATGCACGCGCCCGGCCTCCCGCATCGAGGCTTCCGACGTGACTGTCATCATCAATGCGGACACCACAGCCAACTCCGGCAGTG
This sequence comes from uncultured Sangeribacter sp., assembly GCA_964566015.1. Taxonomy (GTDB): domain Bacteria; phylum Bacteroidota; class Bacteroidia; order Bacteroidales; family Muribaculaceae; genus Lepagella. The sequence goes on from CAZMHE010000069.1 coordinate 8,612, forward strand.
AGTCAACTTCAGGAAGAAGCAGCCGGAAGAGCAAGAGAAGAAGCTCCTCCAAGGGGAAGCCGGCACCTAAGAAACCCTCCTACCGGAGTCCTCACGACGAGAATCCACTATGATATATTTCAACTACCCGAACATGAAACCACACCTCTCTGCCGCTCTCTTTCTCCTGAGCCTCACGTCATGCTCCATGCCGGAGCCGGCGCAGGAAATTCAGGATGAAGAGACTCTTGTCGTTAACATCGACGTGCCGAAGGCTTATTCCTTCACACGCGCAGACCAGTCTCACAAACTCCGCTACACCGCACGGCTCTATTCATCGTCGGCAGGGATGAGTGTCGGAATCACCGACAACTGCTTCCGCGCCAAGACGGAGATGCTCGCATCCGAAGGGAATACCGTTGTCTTCCGCAACGTCCCCTCGGGTAGCCAGTATATCGTGACGGTCTTCGCCGATTACATCGATGCCTCGGCTGCTCCCGACGCGTCCGGGCACTACCCCGACCGTTACTGGGACACAAGCGCAAACTCCGATGCCATCTCCGCAAAGGTAAATCCGCAGACCTTCTTCAACAACGACAATATCGACTGTTTCGCGGCAAAGACCCCGGTCTTCACAAAAAGCGGCAACGCATATGAGACCGACCTTACCCTCCAGAGGATTGTGAGCAAGGTCAGGGTCGTGACAACAGGAAGCACCGAGGCTTTGCGTGACCTTACGGTGACCGCCTACAGCTATGCCGACAGCTATTCATTCGAACAGAAGGGCACCTATGCCTACAAGGGGGAGACGACATCCGTGACGCTCACCCCGTCAGGCACATCGGGCGAGCTCTTCAGCTTCTATGTGCTCGGACTGAGCCCGAACTTCAGGGATAAGAGGAACGGCCTCAAGGCTCTCACATTCAGGCTCAATCCCAAGACGGACTATGAGTTTGCCAACCCGGTTGTCACGATCGACAAGACATCTTCCGGCAATTCGCTCTTTCTCCCGGTCGCCAACAACATCTATAAGCTGCAGGGGGATCTCCTCAACACCACCCGCGAGCCATCAGACGAAATCCGCGTAAACGTCTCGACCGACAACACATGGACAGGGGAAAACGACGTGACGCTCTGACCGGCCGCTTTCTCCTCCTCACACCCTTCATGGCTTTCTTTCTGCAGGGGTGCATCTTCTCATACCCACCTGCATGGTGTGAGGATCAAGTGGCAGGAGGAGATGAGGTGTCGCTGACGCTCCTGCTTCATCCCCCCGGCGATTGGGCCGACTCTGTCTGCACCCCTTCGCGCGCTTCATCGCGACATCTCCGGATGATTGTATATGTAGCCTCGCCGGGAAGACGCACCCTGCAATATCAACTGAGCTATCCCGAATCAATTCTTTCCCGCGATACCATACCGTTGAAAATTCCGGATCCCGTAAAAGCGGGCGAGGTGAAAGTGTGCGTATGGTGTGATCCGGAATCTGAAAATCCGCTTGCCTACGACGTCTCATCACCTCATAGCGTCCTTCCGCTTATCTCATATGGGGAGGAGACTGACACGCGCATGGCGCTGACGGGGCTCGTTGAGGCAGACCTTACGGATTCGCCCGATTCAGCCACCATATCCCTCCCTTTGGTCTCTCCCTTGGGGCGCTACCGCATCATCGCCTCCGATTACCCGCAGTTTCTGAAAGACACTGCCGCAGAAAGAGCCTCGGGAGTGACCTACACCACAACGCTGAGATATGTCTCCGACATACCGGGGGCATTCGACATCACGACCGGTGAGACTATGGAGCCTCTCGAGGGCATCACTTTCAGCAAAGAATTGCCTGCGATCGAGATACCCGGGATAGAGATAGCTCCCGTCTCCGACTGGCTGTTCGTGCCTGCGGAGGGGATGGATGCGCCTGTCGAGGTCTCGGTGAAGGACTCAAACGGGAGGGAGAGGTCGCGGGCGACACTCAGCTTCCCTTTGCGACGCGGTGTGATCACAACCCTGCGCGCTCCAATCCTGACCACCCCTCCCCCTGGCATACGCATCGATTCCGTCTGGAATGTCGAAGAGACAATCTACCTTGACCTATGATGTAAGTATTTTCTCCTCTTCCGGTGTTATATTCATATAATCAAGAATCAGCATTTTCCCAAAATTGATATAAAAGGAAATGATTAATCAAGCTCCTATAAGATTCTCACCCTATCTGAAGACCGTGATCTGGGGTGGCGACAAGATTTGCAGTTATAAAGGTATCGCTCAGCCTGAGCCCAACATCGGGGAAAGCTGGGAGATCTCGGCCGTGCCCGGACATGTATCTGTTGTGGAGGAGGGTCCCTACAAAGGACTCCGGCTCACCGAACTGATCGATATGTTCGGCAGTGATCTGCTCGGGGAAAAGGTGGTGGAGAAGTATGGAGAGAACTTCCCCCTCCTCATCAAGATTATCGATGCCTCCGACAATCTGTCGGTGCAGGTGCATCCCGATGACAAGCTCGCGCATGAGCGCCATGACAGTCTCGGGAAAACAGAGATGTGGTATATCATCGACGCGGACAAGGACGCGAAGATATATGCCGGACTCAACACTGTCATGACTCCCGATGAATACACCCGACGCGTGGCCGGCGGCACATTTGCCGAGACGCTTGCCGTACACGACTCGCATCCCGGTGATGTCTTCTTCCTTCCGGCAGGGCGTGTCCACGCCATAGGGGCAGGCAATCTCCTTGCCGAGATTCAGGAATCGAGCGACGTCACCTACCGCATCTATGATTACGACCGCAGGGATGCGGCCGGTAACACCCGTGAGCTCCACACCGCACTTGCGAAAGACGCCATCGACTATACGGTCTATGAGGAGTATAAGAGCCCTCGTCCTGATGAGAAGGATAAGGATTGCACGATCGTCAAGGACGATCATTTCACGGTAAACCGTGTGGCCGTCAATGGGGAGATGAACCTGAAATTCCGCGAAGGTTCTTTCACTGTGATAATGTGTATTGAAGGGAGTGTTGAATTGGCCTACCCCACCGGAAAGATGCAGCTGAAGCAAGGGCAGACCATCCTCCTCCCCGCCACCCTCACCACCCTGACCGTATCGGGCTCCGCGACCCTCCTCACCACCCAAGCCTCAACCCGAGCCTGAACTATGATACAAATAAAGATTGCCGGACCTCTCAGCCCGGCAATCTTATTATGCTTTAATTACTCTATATGAGTTTCAGAAACGGTTTATTTATTTTACCAATACCTTTTTACGGCTACCGTCTGCTTTTACAATGATGATGACTTCTCCTGCGGCGGGATTTGCAACCTGCTGACCTTGGAGAGTGAAGATTCTGTCTCCGTCATTCACTTCGGTGACTGTTATCGTCTCAATGCCGGTTGTGAAATCTTTAGCCTCTTTCAGCATCTCTTCTATCATCGAGCGGATAAGAGTGCTGTTGACCTTATAGCTGTAGTTGCCTGCTTCCTGAACACTCTGATATTCGTTTTCGGCTCCCTCCTCTTCAAACTCGATCTCATTCAGGATAGCCTCATACTTGATGGTATAGCTATAGCCGGGATATTCCTCTTGAATAGTTGTGATTGCGGCTTCCAGTTCGTCACGGAGAGCCTGAAGAATAGCCATATCGGCGGCGTAAGCCTCCGCATTTGCCTGTCTGCGAGATGCATCTTCTTCATACCACAAAATAGTGGTATGCAAAGTCAGAACATTAGTAAGTGCCGTAAGTATTCTATTCTCCAGTTCCTCACGTTGATCTAAGATTGTCTTTTCCTCGTAAGCACTCTGAAGATCATATTGTAAAACCGCAATTATAGGACCGATGAGGTCTACCTCTTCTCCATATTTATTCTGAGTATCGGCAGAACACTCATAGCGTAAGTAGGTGAGTAAAGTCATATAACTTGTTTCGAGATTCAACAACTCCGAGTGCAAGTAATAATAAACCTCCTCAATCTCCGCGTCGTTATCTTCAGCGGCTTTGAGACTTCCGGCAAGTGAAGGGGCGTCTTTGGTGGAGCTTTCATAGGCGTTTGCAGCATCGCCTGCAATACCATTCCGGTTTGTTACATCAGGTAAATTCCATTTACCCGTTTCCTGATTGACGTCTGCCAATGACGGGAGCGTCATCAACAATGTCATCAACAATGAAAGTAGAAATTTCATCTTCATTGATTTGAGATTAGTTCTGATCCATTTGGACTCCACAAAAATGGCAATGATTACTAAAAAAAGAAAACGTGAGGGTCCGTATCAGTTGCCCGTTCTTCAAGCAGAGGCCCTGGAATTGCCCATCACTGTAGAACGGACAACGCAGAAGCCTCACGCAGAATATGTATGAATACACCTATGCTTGCGCTCTCGCGTAAGTCATGGCACAAAATAACATATCCACAAGGCATCTACTGTTGTCTCATCCTTGACAGTGATTAGAAATTTTCCAGGTTTCTGCTTGTCAAGAAAGAGCGTCGATAAACGCTTTCGAAAAAATTATGTCTGCAACCCACCCGCAAAACCCGGATCGGACTTCTGCGAACGATTGCGTTGCAAATTTAACGAATAAACTTCAATCACCAAAATATTTTTTATTTCTCACGCGAATTTATCCTGCATCCCTCCCCAAATCCCTGCAACCGAACATCTTCTACCCCCTGCATCCACCGCCGTGTTAAAGTGTATCAAAAAAGCACCCGTCATTCAACCAAGGTGTTGAGGCGGGCGTTCCTATTGATGAAACCTATTAAAACTTC
>CAZMHE010000070.1:0-13180 GCA_964566015.1 uncultured Sangeribacter sp.
CTAACCTCCCAATAGAGCTTAACTAAACAGCATTGGGGCGCGCCTACTCCCGGTGGCGGGGACTCCTTTGGGGTTTGGAGAGGGGGATTTTAAACTAAATTTGGGTGAAGGAGTCAAAAGATTGAAATCTTTTCTTTAACTTTGCAGACTGAGGATGCATTGGCTTCCTTTGTATCCTTTTCGGCCTTTCAGAAAAGACTGAAATTCCACGTTGCTCTAATCTGAAGAAAAGCTGAAATACCACTTTACTCTAATCTGAAGAAAAGCTGAAATTCTACTTTTGCTCTAATCTAAAACATCTAAATATGAAAACGAAAGTATTGCTTATCGGCGCAGCGTTCGCGGTCATTGCTTCCAGCTGTGTCACCAAGAAGGAGTATCTCGCCATTCAGGAACAGTATAAGGAGCTTCAGGGTGAATACAAGACCCTGCAGGGAGATTATGCTTCCACTCGCGAGGAACTTATCAACTGTAATGCCGACTCCCGCAACATGCAGACTCAACTCGACGCCGCCATCAATGCAAACAGCGAGTTGAAGAAGGGTATGTCTTCCCTCAAGAATACTCTCGACAAGAGTATGGATGCCAATACCCAGGGTAGCGTGAACATCGCAAAACTCGTTGACGAGATCAACGCCTCCAACAAGTATATCAAGCAGCTCGTCGACGCCAAGTCGAAGTCTGACTCCCTCAACATCGCACTGACCAACAAGCTGACACGCTCCCTCTCGAAGGAGGAGCTCAAGGAGGTCGACGTGAAGGTGCTCAAAGGAGTTGTCTACATCTCTCTCGCCGACAATATGCTCTTCAAGAGTGGTTCATATGAGGTGAGTGACCGCGCTATGGAGACTCTCTCCAAGATTGCGAAGATCATCAAGGACTATAACGACTATGACGTGCTCGTTGAGGGCAACACCGACAATGTGCCTATCTCACGCACCAATATCCGCAACAACTGGGATCTCTCGGCACTGCGTGCTTCTTCAGTGGTGCAGGTGCTCCAGAACAAGTTCGGCATCAATCCACAGCGTCTCTCTGCCGCCGGTCGCGGTGAGTTCAATCCTATCTCTGACAATGACACGGAGGTCGGCAAGCAGCGTAACCGCCGCACGGAGATCATCATCACTCCGAAGCTTGACGAGTTCCTCGATCTTATCGACCAGGCACCTGAGGATAAATGATAAGGGATGACATCGACAGATAATAATACAGGCGGGGCGTCCAGACGGACGCCCCGCTTCTGTTTCCTGGCATTGTCCTTGATTCTTTCCGGCTGTGTTGCCCTCACGGGGTGTGTGGGGGAGGATGAACCGGAGAATGTGGGATTGGTAGCCGGAGACCCACTGCCGGATTTCGCAGTGACCATGTCGGATGGCTCGGTGTACACCACTCGGAGCCTTGAAGGGAAATGGGGTGTGATCGAGTTTTTCAATACCGGTTGCGGCGACTGCCGCGAGAATCTCCCGGAGCTTCAGGAGGTGTATGAGTATTACATCGACAATCCTGAGGTGGTGGTGATAGCCATTGCCCGTGAGGAGGATGCTGATGAAATCGAGGCTTACTGGACACAGAACGGGTTGACTGTGCCCTGGTCGGCACAGGCAGATAGAAGTATCTACAATCTTTTCGCCACGGTCGGTATTCCACGGATGTATATCTCCAATCCGGAGGGGGTGATTGTGGCGGCCTACGGGCCGGAGGATGCGCCTTCGGCGGCAGAGGTGGTGGAGGTGTTAGGTATTAGGAATTAGGAATTAGGAATTAGGAATTAGGTATTAGGTGTGAGGTATTAGGCGTTAGGTAACAAGCCTATGGCCTAAAAACCTAAAGACTAAAGCCTAAAGCCTAAGAAAAAAGCGCTCCGTCGGGTTGACGGAGCGCTTTCTTATGGTTTGGTGAGAAATATTCGGGATTAGATCCCGGTGATTTCTCAGAGGATTACCTTGCTGGTCTTGCCGGCCTGACGACGGAGGTAGATGTTGCCAGCCTTGGGCTCTGCCACGCGGATGCCCTGGAGGTTGTAGTACTCAACGGGAGCATTTTCGATCTCTACGCCTTCAACGCCTGTAAGGGCGGGGAGGAAGTTTGTGAAGTCTTTCCATTCAGCAGCTGTTGCGTAAGCCTCCATAGAGCTTTCCGGAACGTAAACGGGGATCTCCTTGTTGACATCATCGAAAGCCCACATAGCTGCTGTGGGGGGCACTGTGGCCTTGCACTCGAGTGACTCGAGGTTGGGGCAGCCGATTGCCATCATGCCGATAGTCTCAAGAGTTGAGGGGAATGAGAGGGTCTTGAGGGCTTTGCATGAGGCGAAGCTCATGGTGCCTATTTCCTTGAGACCTTCGGGGAGGTTGACTTCCTCGAGTGCCTGACAGCTGTAGAATGCGCTGCCACCGATCTTTTCGAGAGCGTTGCCTTCGAATGTCACTTTCTGGAGGTTGGAGCAACCGAAGAAGAGTGAGCCGACAGATGTTACGTTAGCGGGGATGGTCATCTCCGTGAGGCCTGTGCAGTTGCCGAAAGCCTGGTCGCCGATTACAGTCAGAGTCGAGGGGAGTGAAACAGAGGTGAGAGACTTGAAGCCATAGAAAGAACGGCCGATAGACTCAACGCCCTCAGGGATCACGAGTTCGGTCACTGCCTCGCCGTTGATATAGATCTTACCCCATTTTGACTGAGAAGTGGGGAACGCATTGTAGATAGGATTGGCGTTGCCATTAGCGAAGACGATAGCGCACCATGCTGCGAGATCCTCGATATAGAGATTCTTGAGGTTGGAGACGTTGCGGAAAGCGTCCTGGCCTACTGTGGTGATTGTAGCGGGGAGTGTAATGGTGGTGATGTTGCGGTTGGCCATGAAAGCCTCATCGCCAACGGCGGTCACAGTGTAGACACCGCTTTCCACTTCGATCTGAGCGGGGATTTTGAGGTCGGTTACAGTTTCGAGGGCACCGGTCACGGTAGCTGTCATGTTGGTGCGGTCGAGGAGATACTTGATGTCATTGATTTCGGGAGTGTCGGTATCCCCGTCATCATCACCGGCAGTTTCACCTGTGTAGACATTGAAGTCAATATTGATCGAGAAGTCGGTGAAGTTATATCCGGAGTAGCCCCCTGTCTCAGCCTGATAGCCCAAGAAAGCGGCACTTGCCTTAAGAAGCGATGTGGTCTCGGTTGTGGTGACTGTTGTAGTCAGGTCATCGAGGTAGCCGATTGCATCCTTACCAAAAAGATACCAGTTTATATAAGCACCGCTTTTGTACTGTTTGTCGGTAACTGTGCCGGCGGTGAGAGTGGCTGTGCCGGCGGTCTCATTGAGGGTGAAGGGGAGGGGTGCATAGGCACCGAAGAGGAGGTTGCTGACACCGACAACAGAAATAGTGTTTTCATCGGTTTTGGTTACCAGAAGAGGCACTGTGAATACAGTCGGAGACTGCTGCATGGACAATGTGGCGTTTGACTCCTGCGCAGACATGTCTCCCATGAAGATGAGGGTTCCCGCTGAAACCACGCCGTAGATACCATAATCGAAGGTGAAGCCATTCCCGTTCCAGGTGCCTGTAATTGCCCCCTTGTTATATTGTCCGGCAGCCATATTGAGGGCATAGATGGTAATATCGCCATAAGTCTGGTGTGTGGCGATTACAACATTTGTAGGGATTGTGATCTTACCCGTTGCAGGATCATACGAACCTTTCACATCATACCCGTCGGCCATACCGGAAAGGGTGAGGTCTGAATTTGTGCCGGTTGCAGTGAAATAGCTGTTGCACGGGATCTCTCCATCACTATAAAAAGTGACATAAGTTTTGCCGACGAGTACTTCGGGAGCCGGAGTGTCGTTTTCGGCTTTTGCGGGTGCTTTCTTCACAGAGGAATTACCATAAGTGAGAGTCACGTTTTTCAGCTGGAGATCCTTCTGAGGCGCGAAGGGCTCAGAGAGGAAGGTCGGCTGAGCGGCTGTGGCCGTGAGAGCCGCAGCTGCGAGAATCAGGGTAGAAAAACCTTTCATCAAATTAGGAATTTATGGTTGATAAAAAAATGATTGGTGTCATCTCGACAGTGTCTGTTCAGGGGAACTGTGTCCTGTAGAAACCTATGGAGTGTTGAAATCCGTCGCAAAATTAGAAAAAATTCTTTAAATTCCTTTGTCCGGGTTAACAAATTTTTTCATAATCCGCATTTTTTTAGTTAAAGGGATCAGATATTATCTCAAATTTTATGAGATGGACCAAGATTGCCCCTTATTACGGACCCGTGTTATTGCAGACTCGCGAAATATTGTTTAAATTTGCGGTCTGTAACAGATACTGATTCCCTATCTAACGGCTTACACACATGAATCTCCCGGAACTGAAGGACTTGAAAAACGGTCTGGCTTCATATTTCGATCTCTCACACGATCTTCTTCCGCAGGCTGATGCCGAGTCGGTGATCCGCGAGGGTGTCTCTTTCCGCGGCACGAACATAATCATCCTCATCATAGCGATCTTCATCGCCTCATTAGGTCTCAACACCAACTCCACGGCCGTCATTATCGGCGCGATGCTTATCTCCCCGCTGATGGGGCCGATCATCGGTATCGGTCTGGCGGTGGGTATCCATGATTTCGACCTGATGAAGCGTTCATTCCGCAACCTGATGGTGGCCGCCCTCTTCAGTATTGCGACATCGTGTGTCTATTTTCTCATCTCTCCAGTCAACGAGGGGCACAGCGAGCTGTTGGCGCGCACGTCGCCCACCATCTACGACGTCTTCATCGGGTTCTTCGGCGGAGCGGCCGGCATACTTGCCATCGGCAGCAAGGTGAAGGGTAACGTGATACCGGGAGTGGCCATAGCCACCGCCCTGATGCCTCCGCTCTGCACAGTCGGTTACGGACTCGCCACTTTCCAGATGACTTATTTCTTCGGGGCGCTCTTCCTCTTCTTCATCAACTCCGTCTTCATCGCGTGTGCCACCACGGTCGGGGTGAAGCTGATGAACTACAAGATAAAGGATTTCACCAATCCGCAGCGTGCCCGCAGGGTGAGGAACCTCGTCTATACGATCGCCCTCCTCACAATGATACCGGCGTGCTACCTGACATGGCGCATGTTTGAGCAATCCACATTCAACAACAATTGTCAGCGTTTCGTGGAGCAGCAGTTTGATTTTGACGGCACACAGGTGCTTCACTCATCTGCCGTGATGAACGGAAAGAACAAGACCCTTACCGTCAGCCTAATCGGCAAGGTGCTTCCTCAGGATTCGCTCGTGCTCGCGCTGACCGACAAACTTCCCGACTACAATCTCGGCGGGACGCGCCTTAAGATCATCCAGGGAGACAATCCGGAGAGTATGTTTGACGCTAAACAGGCAACCTCGACTATGCTCCGCGACATGTATCAGGAGACGCAGAACACCATTAACTCACAGCGGCAGACAATCGACTCCCTGAGGATGATGAATGCAGAGATTGCGCGCAACGACACGATGGGGGCTACCATCTCCCCCGAGATAAAGGTGCTTTTCCCGGAGGTGGCCGACATCGCCGTGACCAGAGCGATAGCAAGCAATGTCAACACCCGGCACCTCGACACCGTCAACGTGGCCCTCGTGCGCTATTCGCGCCCGATGAACGCCCAGCAGAACGCCAAATTCCGCAAATATCTTGAGGCGCGCCTGTCATGCCGGTCAATCAAAATCGTCAATGCCGACTGAGGGATATGAGGAGACTGATATTTTTGATCTTCACAACCGTCGTGATGACGGTTATGGCCTGCGGCGCACCGAAAGCCGGCGCGCCCGTGGTCGTAGAGGGGGATACGCTCTTCTTTATTCAGACGGCACGCGGCGGCTACACAGCCGAGATGCGCGCCGCCATGGCACAGGACGCCCTGACCGCCATCTCGAAAGAACATTCCTCAGGGGAGGAGACGCTTCACATTCTCGACGGGGGTGAGTTCGTCGACGTGATGTATGGCGACCACGTCATCGTGACGCTGACACTGCATGATGCGGCTCTCGCGGGGATGACTCCCCTCGAGCTCGCAAAGAGCTATGTGCCGGCATTGCGCAGAAAGATTGACACTCTTCAGGAGGAGCGGAGCATATTCGAGATTCTTAAGAGGGGAGCATTGTTCTTGGCGGTCATCACTTTCCAGTGTCTCATCTTCAAGCTCACCAACAGGCTTTTCCGCCGGTTGAGGAGGAAAGTGATAAAGTTCCGCCAACAGAAGATGAAGCCGGTCGTTATCCGCGACTACGAGCTTCTCGACACACATCATCTGGGGCGCATCCTGCTGATGGGATGCAACATACTTCGAGTCCTCACGCTCCTTGTGGAGCTGATATGCACCGTGCCGATCCTTTTTGCCATCTTCCCACAGACCGAAAACCTCGCCCTCAAGATTGTACGCTACATCGTGGAGCCGGTGAAGATGGTCGTGACCTCGGTCGTGGACTACATCCCGAACCTCTTCATCATCATCGTGATCTGGACGTGCGTGCGCTATATCGTGAAGGGTCTGCACTATATCTCCAACGAGATACGCACGGAGAAACTGAAAATCTCGGGTTTCTATCCCGATTGGGCGGAGCCGACATTCAACATCATCCGCTTTCTCCTCTATGCCTTCATGATAGCGATGATCTATCCCTATCTGCCGGGAAGCAAGTCGGGGGTGTTTCAGGGCATCTCGGTGTTCGTCGGCCTTATCATCTCGCTCGGATCGAGCACGGTGATCGGCAACGTCATATCGGGCTTCGTGATCACCTACATGCGCCCTTTCCATATCGGCGACCATATCAAGCTCAACGAGACCACCGGTAACGTCATAGAGAAGACACCCTTCGTGACGCGTCTGCGCACAAGGAAGAACGAGCTCGTGACGATTCCAAACTCCTTTATAATGTCGTCTCACACGATCAACTACAGTGCGTCGGCGCGGCGTTACGGCCTGATAATCCACCAGACAATCACCGTGGGTTATGACGTGCCCTGGAGGAAGGTGCACAATCTGCTTATAGAGGCGGCCCTGAAGACGCGCGATGTGCTTCAGCATCCCGCGCCATTCGTGCTCGAGACAGAATTTTCCGATTATTATTCGTGCTATCAGATCAACGCCTACATACACAATGCCGACGAAATCGACATCATCACCTCCGACCTGCTCGAACATGTGCAGGATATATTCGGTGAGGCGGGGATCGATCTTGTCGCGCCTACTTATTTCGCCGAGCGGAACGTCAAACGGTGATAGGGGGTGAGACCGTGTATGGCTATGGCCTCGCGGTGAGCTTTGGTAGGATACCCCTTGTTTACATCCCATCCATATTGAGGAAATTCGAGAGCGAGACGGTCCATCAGTTCGTCGCGGTGGGTCTTTGCGAGGATAGAGGCTGCGGCGATCGACATGAAAGTGGCGTCTCCCTTCACGACGGTGGTGTAGGGGGTGTCGCCGTAAGGACGGAAACGGTTGCCGTCGACAAGGATATGTGCGGGGCGGAGTGAGAGTCTGTCGAGGGCGCGCTGCATCCCCGTGATCGATGCCTGCAGGATATTGATGCGGTCGATCTCTTCCGGCTCAACCATCACCACGGCCCAAGCCAGTGCGTTCTCCTCAATGACAGGACGGAGAGCGGCGCGTTTCTTCTCTGTCAGTTTCTTGCTGTCGTCGAGTCCGGGACATTCAAAGTCAGGAGGGAGGATGACGGCTGCACAGGCCACGGGGCCGCACAGGCATCCGCGTCCGGCCTCGTCGCATCCGGCCTCGATCACGCCGGGGTGCATGAAGGGTCTGAGCATGGTGGTCAGTAGTTTCGGGAGATGATATAGTCGAAGATGTCGAGGAGCGACTGCTTCCAGAGGGAATCGGGGTAGACGGCGAGAATGCGTTCACCTTCATCGCGGAGGCGTCGCATTGTAGCGTCGGCATATTCAATGCCGCCGTGGCTCAGGGCGAAAGCCACTACCTGCGCTATCTCGGAGTCGGAGAGGTCGCCGCGTTCGAGGAGCGCCTCGATCTCCTCCCTTTCGCCGGAAGAGGCTGATGAAAGGGCATGAATTAGGGGGAGTGTCACTTTCCCTTCGCGGAGGTCATTGCCGGTGGGCTTTCCGATCTGTTCGGTGCCGGCATAGTCGAGGATATCATCCTTTATCTGGAAGCAAAGGCCGAGAAGATCGGCATACTCCACAAGGGGGCGCGCCTCCTCTTCGGATGCTCCGGCGGTGCGGGCACCCATGCGGGCGCAATTGCGGAAGAGGGATGCGGTCTTCTTGCTGATGACATCGAAATAGCTCTCTTCAGTATAATGGCGGCGGCGGGCGTTGCAGATCTGGTCAATTTCACCGAGAGAGAGCTCCTTGCCGAGATCCGAGAGAGCCTGCACCACCAGGACGTCGCCGGTGCGGAGACCCACCGCAAGCGCTGTCGATACGAAATAGTCGCCGACAAGAACAGCCACGTGGTTGCCCTCGCGCGCATTGACAGTGGCATTGCCGCGGCGCAACAGGGTCTCGTCGACCACATCGTCATGAATCAGGGAGGCATTGTGGAGGAGTTCGAGGGCGGCGCCTGCACAAAGTGTGTGCATGTTCACGTCGCCGAAAAGCCCGGCACTCAGGATGACCATTATTGGGCGGATCTGTTTGCCCTTGACGGTCAGGTGATTGGCTACTACCTGATTCATGAGCTCGCTGGTTGTGGCGAGAGAACTCCGGATGATCTCATTCATCTCGGAGAGCTCATGCGAGAGGCGTCCTTTTATTGTGTGGAGCTGATCCATAGTGCAAAATTAATAAAATCTCTTCAACAAGCACATCAATTAGCGTCGAATTTGTTAATTTAGCGGAAAATTCCTTAAGACATGACTGAAAACAGGCTGTTTCTCCTCGATGCGTTCGCACTGATATTCCGTGCCTATTACGCACTGATAAAGATGCCCCGGCTCACGCAGGGGGGATTCAATACATCCGCTATATTCGGATTCGTAAACACCCTCGAGGAGGTGATCCGCAAGGAGAAACCGACGCATATGGCCGTCTGTTTCGATCCATCCGGCCCCACCTTCCGCAGCGAGGCCGACGCCTCATACAAGGCTCAGAGGGAGGCGATGCCTGAAGACATCAGGCAGTCCGTGCCGATCATTAAGGAGATAATCCGCGCCTACAACATCCCGATCCTCGAGGTCGAGGGGTTTGAGGCCGACGACGTGATCGGCACGATGGCGAAACGGGCTGAGGAGGAGCATTTCACGACCTACATGATGACCCCCGACAAGGACTTCGGTCAGCTTGTCACCCCCAACATACTCCAGTACAAACCCTCCTACCGCGGACAGGATTTCGAACTGCGCGGCGAGGAGGAGGTATGCGCACGCTACGGCATAGAGCGCACCTCGCAGGTGATCGATCTCCTCGCCCTGATGGGCGACAAGGTCGACAATATACCCGGCTGCCCCGGTGTCGGTGAGAAGACTGCGGTCAGACTCATCAGCGAATTCGGCAGTGTGGATGCGCTTCTGAACCGTACCGCAGAGATCAAGGGGGCTCTCAGAAAGAAGATCGAGGATAACGCACAGCAGATACGCGATTCATATTTCTTAGCCACCATCCGCACCGACGTGCCCGTGGATGCCTCTCCCGGGGATCTGGTCAGGAAACCGGAAGACCGCGATAAACTCTTCGCCATCTTCAAGGAACTCGAATTCAAGACACTCCGCGACAGGGTGGCGCGCCGTATCGACGATGAGGCGCGTGAGAAGAGGGGTGTAGATGCCGCCGGTGCGAAACAGAGCGCATCGGGATTCCCGACATCACTTTTCGATTCATTCAATGGAGACGAAGCCGGAGCTGAGGGGAATGAACCAGCGAAACCGGTGGAAGTACACATGATCTTGACAAAAGAGGAGGGTGACACCCTCTCGCGGCGCGCCTCCGAGACAGGGAAGTGCGGACTCTGCATAGTGGCCGACGGGGAGAACGATATGACAGCCGCAATAAAAGGTGTCGCGGTAGCCCTGACCGACAGTGAGGCTTATTATATACCCGTCACGGGAGAGAACCGCGATGCTGTGGCCGTGGCCCTCGACATAATGGCCCGCGGCGCCATAGTCAAGGTGACGCCCCAGTCGAAGCGCGACTATGTGCTTGCTTCGCGTCTCCGCACTGATGATGCCCCGGCACTCATGAATTACAGTGACACCTCGCTCGCACACTATCTGCTGCAGCCCGAGATGCGCCACACACCCGATGTGCTCGCTTCACTCTATCTCAACTACACTCCGCTCCCCGAGCCGCAGTTCACGGCACGCCGCGGTCAGAAGACGCCTCCGGCCACTCTGGAGGAGACAGCCGCATGGGGCGGGGAGCAGGCCGCTCTTGCGCTACGTCTGGAGGAGCCGCTCCTCCGCGAGATAAAGTCGGAGGGTATGGAGAAATTGCTCAATGAGGTGGAGCTCCCCCTTGCCGCCGTGCTCGCCAAGATGGAGATAACAGGTGTCAGGATAGACACCGGAGCGCTCAACGATGCGGCCCGCGAACTCGAGGGGAGGATCTCGAACCTCGAACAGGAGATCTACACACTTGCCGGGGAGGAGTTCAATGTCGGCTCACCCGCTAAGGTCGGTGAGATACTCTTCGACAAGCTCGGTCTCGACCCGAAAGCTAAGAAGACCAAGACCGGGCAGTATTCCACAAGCGAGGAGATTCTGGAAAAGGTGGCCTATAAAAATCCTATTGTCGGGAAAATATTGGAATACAGACAGCTGAAAAAGTTATTGACAACTTATCTACTGGCTCTCCCCGCCGCCATCAATCCGGAGACAGGGAAGGTACACACCGTCTACAACCAGACAGTGACGGCCACGGGGCGCATCTCCTCTTCGGCTCCGAACCTGCAGAACATCCCGGTGCGCGAGGAGCAGGGGCGCGAGATAAGGAGGGCATTCATCGCAGACCCGGGTCATCTCTTCCTTTCGGCCGACTATTCACAGATAGAGCTGAGGCTTGTGGCTGACTTTGCCGGAGACGAGACCATGCTCGAGGCCTTCCGCAACGGTGATGACATCCACGCCATCACCGCCGCGCGCATCTATCATAAGAACCGCGAGGATGTAACGGCCGATGAACGGCGCCATGCGAAGACCGCCAACTTCGGTATACTCTACGGCATATCCGCTTTCGGACTCGCTTCGCGACTCGGCATTCCCCGGACTGACGCTAAGGCTCTTATCGACAACTATTTCCTGACATTTCCGACAATCCACGCCTACATGAGCAAGGCTGTGGAGGAAGCCCGTGAACAGGGGTATGTGGCCACACGCATGGGGAGGAAGAGGAGGCTGCCAGACATCAACAGCAAGAATCCCGTCGTGAGGGGTTATGCGGAGCGCAACGCCATCAACGCCCCGATCCAGGGGGCGGCCGCCGACATCATCAAGGTGGCTATGGTGGATATAGACAGAAAGCTCCGCGAGAAGGGGTTGAAGTCAAAGATGATAATGCAGGTGCACGATGAGTTGAACTTCGACGTAGTGCCCGGGGAGTTGCCGGAGGTGCAGAACATAGTGACCGAAAGTATGGAGCGGGCCTACGACGGGCGCGTGACGCTCACGGCATCGTGCGGAGTGGCCGAGAACTGGCTCGACGCTCACTGACGCGGGGCAAGATAGATCTCAGTCAGGGCATCCGCGAAGCGGGGCCAGGAGAGGGTGGTCTCGAATGTGAAGGCCGCCCGCTCACCCATGCGGCGGCGAAGTTCGGGGTCTGCGGCGAGACGGCGTATCGCCTCGGCCAGTTGCCCGGCGTTGCCCGGGGAGACGAGGAAACCCTCGCGGCCGTCGGTGATATATTCAGGCTGGGCACCGTTGGATGAGCACACCTGCGGGCGGCCGCAACGCATGTATTCAATATTGGAAAGACCGAATGCCTCCTCAGTGATGCTGGGGAGAACACCGAAATCCGTCTCGGCGATGTGTCCGAGTGGCGAGTCGGTGTGCTTTCTCCAGTCGATCATCTCCATGACACCCCTTGTGATGGCGCGGCGGCGCATACGGTCGACATAATCGGGGATTCCGCTCCCCACGATGCGGAGGCGGATGCGTTGCCCCTTGAGCATCGACATGGCGTCGATTAGAGTCTCGATACCCTTTCCGGGGACAAGGGGACCGTGGAACATGGCCGTGACGGGCCCGGGCACGGTTTTCGGCTGAGGTTTTACGGGGGGGAGGTTGATGCTGTTGTGAAGCACATGCAGCCGCTCCTCCGGGAAGGGTAGGGGGCGGCCATGCCATGTGGAGAGGAAACGGTCGCGGGCGAGACGCGATACAAAGATCATCGCGTCGAGATTGCGGTAGATGCGGCGGAAGAGCCAGGAGTCGAGTCCGCGGCGCACCTTGTGGCGCGTCATGACAATCCTCACGTCGGGGCGCGCAGCCATCTTGCGGGCGAGCAGGGCGGTGAAGGCGTTGCGGAAACCATGGGCGTGGATCACGACCGAGCCCTGCTCAAGGGTGCGTATCGTCTTGGCGAGCACGCGCGCCGAGCCGAGATCCCACATTCCCCCGAAAGGGGCGTGAAGGAGAGGGATCCCCTCCTTCTCGAATAGGGAGTCGACGGCCTTGGCGTCTATCGTGAAAGCCATGACCTGCCACCCGGCGTCGCGGTAATGGCGGCAGATGTCAAGGGCGTAGCGGGGGATGCCTCCCCAGCGGTTCTGTGTGAGGATGTGGATTAGATTCAATTCGTAGCTGAAATCATTACCTTTATATCTACCGAGGGGAGATTGAGGTAGGAGGCGACAAGTTTGTCGACGAGCTTACCACGGTAGGTGATGAGACCCTCCTGCACGCCGGGAGTCGTGGCGATCATACGCTCGATTCCCCCTTTGATAGCCATCTCGTCGAAGAAATTGACGAGCACGTTTGAGAGGGCCATGGCCACCGTGCGGGGCACAGAGATGGAGGGATGGGTCTCGTTGAAATCAAGCACATATACCGAGTCCTTGAGGGCAACAGACAGGTTTTTCGGGAACTCGAAGTGGCGCGTACACTCGGCGATGAGGATGACGTCGGCGCTTTTCACCTTATTGAAGAGCACCCTGGGGTGGATGGCGATTGTCGCGAGAGCGTCTCCGCAGGTCTGGCGGGCCACCATGAGCTGTGAGATGTCGTTGTTCATGAGTGTGACGGCCGCGCC